>JAFGTI010000033.1 GCA_016934175.1 Acholeplasmataceae bacterium
CTAATTTTGGAAACCACATCATGACCCTACAATTTTTGAAAGGTCATTTCATGATTTACCCTCTAATTATTTAAAGAGCCTTTTTTTATTATTTTTGATCATTGATTTGAGCAACATCTGTAATAACTTGACTTTCAAACTCTCTAGATTCTCCAGCAACTTCTAAAGTTTTTTTAAATACAATAGGTCCGACCAATTCGAAGAATAGAATACCTGCTAGAACAATTGTACTTACCAAGATGGATTCGGCTTCAGGAAATAATGATGCTACAGCAACAAGCATACCAATTTCAACACCACCTTGGGGTAATAAACAAAGTCCTACAGAATTTCTTACTACTTTAGGCGACTTTGCCATAACAGCACCAACATAAGCGCCACCGATCTTTCCAATTGATCTAAAGACTATATAGATAATTGCAATTATTCCAGCACTTTCCAATACTGAAAGTGAAAGTTGAGCACCTGCTAAGGTGAAAAATATGATAATAAGTGGTCCGCTGAAGTTAGATAGTGCTGCACCTTGAATTTCAAATGTTTCTTTTTTAATAAAGTTAGTAAATGCCATACCAATCATCATCGGTGTTAAAATCATCGATAAAGCAAATGTGTGAGCTAACCATATTGAAAAGAGAACCGTAGATAAAGATAAAACTAGATATGCAATATAACGTTCTCTTTTAACTAGTTTATTTACAAATAATTTTGAACACAATCCTAAAAAACTACCTAAAATGACACCTATAATAATAGATAAGGTTACTTCGATTAATGGTTCAATGATAGCAGAATGAAAATTGAGGTTCTCACCATTAATTAAACCAACTGCTATAGTAATAAACAAACCAAAGATAATAACCCCAAAAATATCATCAATCCCGGTGATAGGTACTACAGAATCAACTACAGGTCCTTTGGCTCTTAATTTTTTTACCATGACAATGATTGGTGCAGGAGCTGTTGCAGTAGCAATAGCTGATAAAGTAAGTGCTAACCACATTCTTCCGTCAATCAAGTAAACTGCAGCGAAAACAATTACCGCAGTTGCTATAGCTTGGACACTGGTAATTGTAAAAATTGAGCGTCCACTCTTTCTAACTTTAGGTATCCATAATTCAGTACCAATTTGATATGCAATAATTCCTAATACAAAATTGGTTATCACATCGAAACTAACCAAAGTCGTTTCTGTTATTAAATTTAGAATTGAAGGTCCCAAAATGATACCAGCAATAATGTATCCTGTTATTTCTGGTATTTTAATTAGCTCAGCTAATTTTCCAAAAATAAATCCTAAAAGTAATGTAACCGATAAAAAAAGTAAAAACACATAAATATCCATTAAAACAAGCATCTCCTTTTGTATTTTAACATCATGTCAATTAATCTCCATCAACCCGTTCAATAAGGATTTTTAGTGTAACCAACAGTATATGTTATCTGTTTTGAATTTTGTCCATTCTTATTATAATACAAATCACTCTTTTTTAACAGGAAATAATTTTGTTACTATTAAATATATTTTATTGCAAAAAAAAGGAAGCTTGGGCTTCCTTATAGACTATGAGTTTCAATGATTGCATAATCTCCATCATGTCTGCGATAAACAACATTGGTTTTTGACGTTTCTTTATCAAGGAACACATAGAAATCATGTCCTGACAACTCCATCGCTGCAATCGCTTCATTGATTGTCATTGGTTTTAATTCAATTTTTTTATTTTTTACCAGTTGGCTAGCTAGAATATCTTTTTCTAAAGATTCAATATCAAATTCATTTGAATACGCTTGTTTAATACCTTCTTTTTCAAGATTGTGTTTCAGTTTATCTTTGTGTCTTCTAATTTGAGCTACAAGCTTATCATTTGCCTTATCAATCGCAGCGTACATATCAAAATCTGACACTTCAGCACGCAAGACATTTCCTTTTGTAGGAATTGTAACTTCAACCTTGTGGTGATCTTTATATACTTTACACACCACTCTAACCTCAGATACTACTTCTGGACCAAAGAAGGAAATTACTTTAGTAAATCTCTTTTCAGCATATTCCTTGATGGCTGCAGTTGGAACAAAACCATTTTTACCCAATACTTCAAATTTCATAGTTTTTCTCCTTTTTCTATATTTTCATAAAGCGTCAGTAGATAAATATCTCCGAGCTTTAGAGAATCCATCTGATGATATAATTTTTCATCTAGTTGATCTTGATAAATGAACAAATTATTTGTGTGACTTTTCATAAAATCTATATAATAAGGTTTCATCATAGACATGTAAGCCAATCCAGATAGCTTATTTCGACTGACTAACATCGAATGATGATAGATAATTCCTTCTTGAATTGGAAGAATCTCTAGTCGGGGAATAAGTGGGTTTTCTAAATAGCAATTCTCACATATATGATGAATCTCAGGATGAAATAAGTTGATTATGTTTTTTTTAGTTTTAACTTTCTTTCTACAAATCTCACATTGCATAACAAGCCCTCCTAATTGATATTAGTTGGGCTTGTGACCGATTACTTTTTATAAGCTTCGACAATTTTATCAATCAGGTTATGAGGAACTTCTTCATATTTAATAAATTCACGTGAAAATGAACCACTACCTTGAGTCATCGCTTTTAAATCTATAGCATATTTTACAATTTCCGCTTCGGGAACTTCTGCAATTACAACTTGATAACCATCTGCTTGATTCATACCAAGCACACGACCTCGACGTTTGTTCATATCACCCATGACATCACCAACAAATTGGTCCTTAATTGTAACTTCTACTTTTACAATAGGTTCCAATATCGTAGGTTGACATGTTTTGATTGCATCTTTAAACGCAAGAGCAGCAGCTAATTTGAATGATAATTCATTGGAGTCAACTTGATGGTATGATCCATCATACAAAGTTGCTTTAATATTAATAACTGGGAATCCTGCTAAAGGACCATGCTCAAATGTTTCAAGCAATCCCTTTTCAACAGCTGGGAAGTAATTTCTTGGAACTGCACCTCCAAAGACATCTTCTTCAAATTCGAAAATTTCACGAGATGGTTCAAATTTAATCCATACATGACCAAATTGCCCTGCTCCTCCAGATTGTTTCTTATGTTTTCCTTCAGCTTGGACTGATTTCTTAATTGTTTCACGATAAACGATTTTTTGATCATCAATATCAACATCTACTTTAAACATTGTCTTCATTCTTTCAAGAACATATGCTAGATGTGTCATACCTTGTCCACCTAATAACAATTGAGAAGTTTCTTTATTTCTCTTAATTTCAAATGTTGGGTCTTCTTGATTAATTCTGTGTAAAGCCATTGAAATTTTATCTTCATCATTTTGATGTTTCGGATGAACAGCAATATAAATGACTGGTGTTGGGATTTTGACTGGTTCATAAATGATTGGGCTTTTAGAATCTGTAAGTGTATCACCGGTTTCAATACCATCAATTTTGGCAACAGCTGCCATATCACCAGCATGAAAGAGATCTATTTGAATTTGATTTTTACCACGAAGAGCAAATAGGTTACTAATCTTCTTAGATTCACCCTTGTTTGATATAATGACTTCTTGGCCAACCTTCATTGTGCCAGAATTAATTTTAAGAATGTTGATAGCACCCATAAATGGGTCAACAGTAGTTTTAAATACATATGCAGAAAATGGTTCATCATCATGCGTTAATCTAGTTAGTTTTTCACCTGTTTTAGCATCTTTACCTGTTAAAGGACTTAACTCATCTGGTGCTGGTAAGTAATCAATAAGCATATTAAGCATTGTTTTAATACCAATAGTCTTTGTTGCACTACCTACCACAACTGGTGTCAATTCGCCTTGAATAATACCATTGCGTAAAACTTGTTTAACTTTATCTTCAGGTATTTCTTCCCCTGATAAATATAAATCTAATAATTCTTCTGATGTTTCTGCGACACTTTCAATAATCATATTATGAAGTTCATCAACTTTGGGTTTCTTTTCTTCCCAAATCTCTTCATCGTGACAATCAGTACCATCATAAATTCTAGCCTTCATATCAATAACATTGACGAAACCCTCAAAATCATCTTGGTGACCTATTGGCCAGCAGAATGGAACTGCTTTTTTACCTAATTTTTCACGAATTTCTTCCAAAACTTCTTCAAACTTAACGTTTTCTTTATCCATTTTATTGACATAAAGAATGGCTGGGATATGACGTTTTCTTACTTCATTCCAAACACGTTCTGTACCAACTTCAACACCTTTACTAGCATCGATTAAAATCACAGCACCCTTTACAACTTCTAGTGCTTGACTCAAATCACCAATAAATTCATCACTTCCTGGAACATCTATAAAGTTTAACTTATAGTCTTCCCATTCTACTGGAATGACTGAAAGTGAAAGACTTGTTTGCTTTGTCTGTTCTTCAACTAAATAGTCTGAAACTGTGTTCTTGCGTTCAACTTCTCCCTTTTTATCAATTGCCTTGCCCACATAAAGTAGCGCTTCGGAAATACTGGTTTTGCCTGAACCTTGATGTCCTAAAATAGCGATGTTGCGTATTTCTTTGGTGGTGTACTCTTTCATCCTAAACCTCCTGTAATCGTTTGCATTTTCTATACTCATATTATAGCATAAAATTAAGTTCAACAAATTGATTTAATTCCAAATTAATGAAATTTCACATAAGTCATAAAAGATGCTATAATATAAACGGTGAAAATATGAGAAAATTAGCTATTAAATTAATTGAATGGTATCAAAAAGAAATCTCTCCACATAGCAATCACAAATGTAGACATACTCCCACTTGTTCTGCCTATGCAAAAGAGTGTTATGTTAGGTTTAATTTTATTAAAGCTTCTTTTTTAACTACAAAACGAATATTAACTTGCAATCCATTGTTTAAACCAAAATATGATCCAGTACCTGAAAAGAAGATAAAAAAACAAAAATTATTAAAATAATTCTTTGATTTTTTCATATATTATTATATCGTTATTTCAATTAATAAATTTATAGATAAGAACTTAAAAAAAGTATTTATTTCTAATAGCAAAAGTAACATAGCCAGTTAAAAATGAAACAATTAACGGCCAGAAATAATATTCAAATATTCTAAAAAAATCTGACCAACTACTGAATATCTCACCTGCAAATAAAATGAAAAATACAAAGAACAAAATCAGAAACAATAAATTGAATTGTTTTATACTGTCAATAATTCTCATTAGTAAAACACCCATTATAATGAGCACTCCATAATAAATAATAATCATATATACCCCCAAATCTCAACATTAGTTTTTATTTATTTCAATTATAGCATATACGATGAAGTTTAATTATTAAAAAAGCCAATGATTATTTTTCATTGGCTAATTTTTTTTGTTTTTTTGCTTCTTCTTTTTGACTCTTGATTACTTTTTGAATAGAGAAAGCTTCTCTTTCTTTTTCTTCTAAGGCTTCAGTAATATATTTAATATTTTCTTCAAAACGTGGAATAACGACATTTTCAAGAGCATTAGCTCTTTTTTGTGCTTTTCTGATTGCATTAGCTAGTCTATAAGTTGAGTTATCAACTTCAGCTAATTTAATTGTTAAATCTCTAACTTTCAAAAAACACTTATATGCATAATCAAATTTAGTATTTGTATGACTAATTCCATAAGCTATTCTGATTTCTTCACTCTCATAGGATACACGTGGTATATCAACACCCATTACACTCTTATAACTAACTGATATTCCTGAGGTAATCGGTATTGACTTGGCAATATCACTGACGATTCCTAAAGTGATATTAGCTTCTTGGAGGGCTTGATAAGCTTTTTTATACGTCACGGATAATTCGTTTCTTAAAATTCGAACATCTTCAATTAGACTCATCATTTCACGTATCAAAATATTTCTTTTCCGGTCCATGAGTTCAAAACCTTTATGGGCAAGTTGGTTAGACTTGACAAGTGTCATTAAATTTCCTTTGGTTGGAAAAACATGATCGTTCATAATTACATCCCTTTCAGGGCACTAATTATTGGTTTAGCTACAATATTAAAACGTTCAATAGCACTTTCATGATCATAGAATTGCTTAAGTAAGTCATCATCTACTCTATTTAATTCATCCTTTGGAAGAATAGATAATAAACTCCAACCTAAATCAAGTGTATCAATCATAGCTCTATTGGTTTCATAACCCTGACCAATAAAATGCTTTTCAAATAATTTCCCAAATTCGATATACTGTCTATCAATTTCGGATAATTCATCTTCTCCTATCACTGAGGCTAAACTTCTTGCATCTTGAACTTGTGCATAGGCAGCAAAAAGTTGATTTGCTACTGATTGATGGTCATCTCTCGTATAACCTGCTCCTATACCATCTTTCATCAATCTTGATAGAGATGGTAAAATACCAATGGGTGGAAAAACTCCGACCTGATTCAAATCTCTACTTAAAACAATTTGTCCTTCAGTAATATATCCAGTCAAATCAGGAATAGGATGTGTAATATCATCATTTGGCATCGTTAAAATTGGGATTTGAGTCACACTACCTTTAGATTGCGAGACAATACCAGCTCTTTCATAAAGAGATGCTAAATCCGAATAAAGATATCCTGGATATCCTTTACGCCCAGGTATTTCACCTTTACTGCTTGAAAACTCTCTTAATGCTTCACAGTATGAAGTTATGTCAGTTAAAATGACTAAAACATGTATATTATGTTCAAACGCCAAATATTCAGCTGCTGTTAAAGCAAATCTTGGTGTCAATATTCTTTCAATTATAGGCTCATTTGATAAATTTAAAAACATGACAACTTTACTCATTACGCCTGCTTGTTCAAAAGAACGTCTAAAATAAGAAGCAACATCATTTTTTACACCCATCGCAGCAAAAACAATACAAAAATCGTTGCCTTGTGATTCAGCAAGTTTTGCTTGTTTAACAATTTGTACTGCAAGTTCATTATGTGGCATACCTGAACCTGAAAAGATTGGTAATTTTTGTCCACGAATCAGTGTTGTAAGCGCATCAATTGAACTGACACCCGTTTGAATATAATTTCTAGGATAAATTCTAGATACTGGGTTTAAGGGTGAACCGTTAATGTTTCTTTTTTCGTCTACGAAAACTTCACCCAACCCATCAATGGGTTTTCCTGATCCATTAAATGTTCTTCCTAATATTTCCCTAGATAATGACATCTCAACAGAATGACCGGTAAATTTGGTTTTCGTGTTCGTTAGTGAAATGTTTTGAGTACCTTCAAAGACTTGAATAGCAACTCTCTTTCCTTCAATTTGAACTACACGACCGTAACGAATTGCTCCATTAGTCAGTCTAATTTCAACCATTTCTTCATAGCCAACGCCTGAAACATCATCTAGAAAAATAAGGGGTCCTTTGATTTCATCTAATCCTATATATTGAAGATTCATCATTTGCCTCCCTTACTTAAGTCTCTTGATTAAACGATCAATTCTTTTAGGGTATTCTTTGAACAGATCTAAATTATCATTAGGAACTTCATATTTCATTTTTATCACTTGCTCAAAAATACCTGTTTCAATGAGTACATTAAGAGAATGTCCCTCTTCGATAAATTTCTTTGCAGTTTGATGCAAATATAATATCACATCCATCATCTTCAATTGCTTTTCTAAGGGAACATAGGTATCGTCTTTATGAAATGCGTTTTGTTGTAAAAATCCTAGTCTAATGACTTTACCAACTTCAATGATTAATTTTTGATCGTCTGGTAGCACATCACTACCAATCAACTTAACAATTTCTAATAGTTTATTCTCTTCTGATAAAATACTCATTATTTCTTGTCTATTCGATAAGAACGTAGGACCGATATTTGTATCATACCACTTGGACAAATCGAGTACATAATCAGAATAACTCGTATTCCAATTAATTGCTGCATAGTGTCTTTGATATGCGAGTTGTTTATCTAAAGCCCAAAAACTTCTAACAAATCTCTTAGTATTTTGTGTGACTGGTTCCGAGAAATCTCCACCTTGCGGTGATACGGCACCAATAATAGAAACTGAACCTTCATTTCCACTAAGTGTTTGCATATAACCTGCACGTTCGTAAAATTGTGATATTCGACTTGGTAAGTACGCTGGAAAACCTTCTTCAGCCGGCATTTCTTCTAAACGGCCACTGATTTCACGTAGCGCTTCTGCCCATCTTGAAGTGGAATCGGCCATTAGAGCAACATGATATCCCATATCTCTATAATATTCAGCAATTGTAATCCCAGTATATATACTAGCTTCTCTTGCTGCTACTGGCATATTTGAAGTATTCGCAATCAGAACTGTACGTTCCATTAAGAGTTTATTTGTTCTTGGATCAATCAATTCTCCAAACTCTTCAAGAACCTGAGTCATTTCATTTCCGCGTTCACCACACCCTACATAGACAATTAAGTCAGCATCACACCATTTAGCAAATTGATGTTGCATCATTGTTTTACCTGTCCCAAATCCACCTGGTACAGCCGCAGCTCCACCCTTAGCAATTGGAAATAGTGTATCGATAATACGTTGCCCACTAATTAGAGGCACAGTAATAGGAATTCTTTTTGTAACGGGACGAGGTGTTTTAATTGGCCATTTTTGCACTAAAGTTAATTCGTGAGTATCACCTTTTGAGTCTTCTGTTTTACAAATTACATCAAAAAGTTTATATTTTCCATTCTTAGCAATCCATACTACACGCCCATCAGCTCCAAAAGGCACCATAAAACGATGTTCAATTGTTTCTGTTTCAGGTGCAGTAGCATAAATATGACCAAACTTTAATTGATCGTCAATGGCAACAGTCATCTTTACATCCCACAATTGATTTCTATCTAAAGATTCAACATCACTACCCACTGGGATATACATGCCTTCTTTTTCTGATATTGTTTTTAATGGGCGTTCGATACCGTCAAAAATATTTTTTAATAAACCAGGTCCTAACATCGATGAGATGGGTTCACCCGTAGAATATACTGGTTCACCTAAAATAAGTCCTGTTGTTGATTCATAGACCTGGACAGTAGTTAAATCCTGACTGATTGAGATGACTTCTCCTAATAATTTATCATTACCGACAAAAACCATTTCAAGCATAGAAAAATCTATAGCATTCTTGATGGTAACAACAGGTCCATTGATTGAATAAATTGTATTTTTCACATGTGTTACCTCCTAGCTTCTAATAAACAACTTAGAATTTTTATAGAACCATTCTTTTTGTTCAGCAAATTTAGTATCAATGGTTTCATCAATTTCAACACCCTCATTACTAAGTAAAAATTCAAATCCACCTAAATGTATTTGAGGTGATTTGATAATATCGTGTGGAGATGTGATCGTCTCACCAATAATTTTTACAAGATGGGTATCATGATCAGAGATTGTAATCATTGATTTAGTATTTGGATATTTTCGATTAAGTATACGTAGTTTTTCGGTCATCAAAGTTTCATATTCTGGAGATGTGATAAATTGATAAATTTTATCAAGAACATTATGAAAGACAATATTGGTCATGAGGGTTCTCTCTTTAATGAGTTTCGCATCATATCCAATACTTGTTTGATTGATTTTATCATGATAGTAGAGTTGCATCTCTTTAAGCTTTTTTGATAACTCAATATTTTTTGACGCCTCTAATTTATCAGTAATGCTTTTCATTTCTTTTGAATATAGATAATCAATCTCTTTTTCAAGTTCCTCTATACGTTTTTGTGCTTCTCTCTTTATTGCTTTATCAAAATAGCGGAACAATTGATCTTCGTTATAATATGCCATTTATTTTCACCTCACAACTTGATGCCAATGGCTTCACTAACATATCGGTCAATTGCTTCTCCGATTTTAGCGGTACCATGACGATCTGGGATTTCGACAATTAGTTTTCTTTTTAATGTCAATTTGAGTTCAGAAATAATACTTGGGGCTAGTTCTATTAATTTAGTCGTCACTAAAATAACAGCAATAGATTCATCATTTAAAGCTTTTTCGAGCGCTGTCAAAAATTCTTTTTTTTCATGAACCACTACACTGTCTATACCTACGAGTCTCATACCAACCTGAGTATCTACATTGTCGCTTAATAAGAAAAACTTCATAAGAATCCTTCTTCCGATTAAAGCTTATTAATAATAAGAATAGAAATTAATAAACCGTAAATTGCAACCCCTTCACCAAGTGCTACGAATATCAATGATTTACCAAAGTTCTTTTCATTTTCAGAAAATGCACCAATAGCAGCAGGTGCAGATGCCGCAACGGCTACACCAGCTCCTAATGCCGACATACCTGTTGCAAGTGCTGCACTTAAGAAACCAAGTCCTTGAGCGATAGTACCTGTCATTAAATCAACAACGTCGCCTTCAGCACCAAAAACAGTTTGACGAACAAATAACTGAACTACAAAAACTAAAACGATAATTGTGAAAAATCCAGTAATATGTGTTGTCAGTCTAATCTTTGCAGATTTAACAGAAGCTTTTCCTCTAAACACTTTAATTAAAGGGAGTGTCACTAAAATAATCAAAATCAAAGGTAATACCCATTCTAAAAAATTTAACATATCCAAATCCTCCTAAAAAATTTATTGATTCAATGCATTAAATGCAATACCATTCCCATCATAATACCGAGAAAACATTTCATAAAACTCAAGTCTTAAAACTTGAATGCCAACAATCATTCCTTCAAGTCCCATCACGAAGATGTTACCAAGAATAAGAACAATCCAACCAGCATTTCCAACCATTGACATCAAGCTCATTACAACTAACATCATCCCTGCATGAGATAAGATAAATCCACCCACACGTAAGAAACTCATTGAGTTTGTAATATAACTTAATATGATTTCAAAAAGTTCAAAGAACCCTTCAACAAAGAAACCACCAAAACCATTGGGAAACATCCTATCTTTATTAAACATTCTCTCAAGTGGTTCTTTAAAGAATATTAATATGAGTGGCAAGCCAGCAAATAAAAGAATAGTCCATATATTGAAAACAGTGTATCCCAAACCTAATTCTAAAGCTGCACCAACTAATATATAACCATATAAAATAAGTCCCGCTAATCCATTATGTGATGCTATAAGCTCAGCATAATGTTTTTTCCTTATTAAGGTGATGATATTCAAAATCATTGATATCACAATGAGCAATGCACCTAATCCTATAGCTGCAATCAACAACGTCATTGTAAATTCAGAATCCATCACAGAAATTGGTCTACCTGCAAGTCCTAAAGTATGTATATAAAAGTGTTCCAGAATTTCTTCATTACCAAAAAATGATCCATAAAGTAGTCCAAAGAGAGCCGAGGAAATACCAATTCTCATTCCAATTGCCCCTAGTCTCATCTTTTTATAATGATATAGTAAGTATCCAAGGAGTATCAATACTAACCCTTGTCCAAAATCACCAAACATTATACCGAAGAGTAAAGCATATGATAAAGCAACAAACGGCGTAGGATCTATTTCACCATATGATGGCAAACCATACATTTCAACAAACATTGAGAATGGCTTACTAAACCAACCATTTTTAAGTTTTGTCGGTGGTTTAATTCTTCGATCACTATATGCATCATTGACTTCTATTTCCACATCGTCAAACTCTTCAAAAGCTTCTTTAAAAATCTTTACATCTTTTTCTTCTGCAAAACCAGAGATACTAAATTTTGTCCCGAGACCCACAACATATTGTTTCGCATCATAGACTCTATTTAAAAATAAGAGTTCACCCTTAATGGCTGCAAGTTTGGCTTTAGAATCATTAATAAACGCATTGATTCTTATTTCTTCATTTTCAATCATTTTATTTGTATTTAATATTTCTTGATTCAATGATTCAACTGCATCTTTAGGTGTACCATGAACAAAATCAGGAATATAAATTCTTTCAAAGAATAGTGAAGAAAAAATATTATCTACCTCGCGTTTAAATTCATCAGTTGTTATATAGACACACCAACTATTATTATTATCATGGTTAAATGATTTAAAAATAAATGGTTTGTTTTGAAAAAACCTCAGTTTTTCAACATTAGAGTTAGGTAATCTCCCAAATCTAATATTAATATAATCACATGCAAATAGATCATCCAAAGGAATTTCTAAGTTCATAATGTTTTCAACTTGAATCATCGCATCCATATATTTTTGGATATGATTTCTTAATTCTTTTACGTGATTAGATTCACTTTCCAAATGCTCTTTAAATTCATTGAGATAATCATGGATATCATCAAACTGATAATTTTCATCTCGTTGTTCAATATTTGGTAAACTGATTTTAAATTTATTTTCAATTTCAGCTAGTGAAGCAAGTAATGGTTCACATGGGTTTTCAGTAACAAATGATGTCAATCCATGAACCTTTTCAACAATTTCGCTTGCAAGGACAGGATGAAAACCTTTCAGGTCAATGAAAGTTAAAAGAATACGATCGAGATTATTAAGATTTGATGTTAAATCAACCAATTTGACTTTAGCAATACTCATAATTCTCTCCTAATTTTTTAATAGATTAGCATTTGTCTAATCTCGTGGTCATCTACTTGATAACGAATACCTTCAATAATATTCGTCAAATTCTCTATTTCAAACTCACTCAATGTAATAAAAGATAAAAATACCTTTGGAACATCTTTAGAGTAATACATAAATTTCTTTGCCAGATTAAATTCAATTTTACCCGCATAATATTCAACATATACATAATCTTTATCACTTGTAAATCTTGAAAATTCTGATGTTGAAAGGTATTTTAAAATTGCATCAGGATCTGGTAATAAAATAAGTTCATCTAGTTTCTTTTCGCTAATTCTACTATTTTTTTTAATTAAGACGTTACGAATAATCATAGGATCAGCTTTATAAAACTTTTTCAAACGATATATTTTAATAATATTACCAAGTTCAATCCTTGTTTGAAAAATACTTTTCAAATCTTTTCTGAGCTGTCCTTTATAGTGTTTTTCAATCTTCTTAAATGCTTCATCGTAATAATAAGCTTCCAAAGCATTTTCTATTTCGAGATACTGTATCTGTTGATTATCTTTAGTATCATAAGGCTTAAGAATTTCGTGATAGGGTGTCTTCTCTAATGCCTTTAAAAGTTCATTTAAATTTGTAGCTTTTAAAACAAGTGACATGTCAATCGTCGTATGAACATCAAAGAAAAACGGTATTTTACCTTTGCTTTCATAATAATCATCTGAAATCATCGTTCTCAAAGATGTTAAAATGACTTCATTTTCTTGATGGACAAGATTGATCTCATAAAATTCTAAATCTTTTGAAAATACTTGTTTAGTTAAACGATAAATTTGATCAAATGAGTTTTTTTTAATCAAGGATTCAAAATTACCTCGATGAATCGAATTCTCTTTTACGTCTTTAAGAATCGTTTTGTAGTTTTCGTGCTTTTTAAGATACCCTACAAGCTCAGGTAAAGATTTAAATTTAGAAATTTTTTCATATTCATCAGGTTTAATAAAATTTCCATATATTGATTTGGCTTTAGCTATAACTGTATTATTAGCCCAAGAACTCATATAAAAATATCTCCTTCATGTCGTTATTAATTTCAATTTTAAGAACTAAAAAAGCTTTCCTTGATGCGTTTAGGCACTTGAATACGTGCATCACTTTTTGCATCTTTTACAACAATTTCAGTATCCTTAAATTTTTCAAATGATTTCATAAATTCTGTAACATAAGCATCTTTTACAAATGACAATAAACTAAATTTGTTTCCCATACCTATCACATATTTTTTAAAATCAAATACACGTTCTTGAAAAATAAATTCCCCTTTGATATGATTAATTTTCTCTAGATTTTCACTAATGAGTAAATCCATTTTCGTATGAAAGTTCTCTATCATTTTTTGATTATCAGCTATCTCAGATTCAAGTTTTCCAGTTGCTACTGCTGGAGTCCCATGAACAAAATCAGGAATCATCACACGCTCAAATAATAGTGATGAAAATATATTGTCAACTTCTCTTTTGTATTCATTAGTTGTATAGTACATACACCATGTTTTATACTGTTCCTTTTCAAATGCTTTGAATATAAATGGCTTATTAGAAAACAACTTAATCTTATCGATACTATTATTAGGAATTTTACCAAAACGAAAAAAAACAAAATTACACTCAAAAAGGTCATCTAAAGCAATATCTAAACTATGTATGTGTCTAATCTGAATAAGTACATCTTCACACTTTTGAATACTTTCTTCTTTTAATTTAATTTCTAAGTTTTTCTCATCAAGTTGTGCTTTCAATGACATAATGAAATCATAGGCCTCATTAATATTACATGATTTACTTTTGACTTCATCATCCTTTAAAGTAATATGATATTCATCACAAAGATTTTCTATTTCATTTAAAACCGCACGGTAAGGATTATCTGAAATTAAAGATGTTAATCCTCGTACCTTCTCAACAACTTCAGTTGCTAAGATTGGATGAACTCCTTTTAAATCAACATAAGTCATCAAAATATTATCAATTTGATTCATATCTGAAACTAAATTAATTAGCTTCATATTAATTGATCTCATGTTGCCTCCATCGCTAAGAATAATTCAAGATTACATTTGCATTATTTTATACATGCTTGAAAAATCTGTTCGATCCATAAATCTTTATTATCTTCATATTGTTTTTGAATGTTTTTCAATGTTTTCTTATAATTATCGAGCTCTTTTTTCTTAGATTCAATAACTTCTTGTTCATAACGCTCTCGAGTTTCCTTTAATTTTTGTTCAATTTCAGCAAGAAAAGATTGATGTAGTTTTTGTGTCTCCTCTTTGATTAAATCATCGAGATGTTCTTTTTTCTTTGCTAGTTCATTAACATTTTCTCTAGCTTTTTTATCAAGGTTGATTGTATCTTTAATTATGTTATGATGCATAGAATCACCTTCATTCTTATTAATATTTTAGCGTTTTTAGTAAGCTCTTGCAAACCATACGGTTTGAGTCGCTGATTTTTGAGTTACTGGGCATGTTTTTGTTATTAATGTTTGATCAAATGGTAAAACACGAGCGGTAGCTGTTGTATCTTTTTTTATTTGAACTTCAGCTTCTTCACCAGATATGCTCATTGCAACATAACCACCCTTTTTAATATAGGCTTTGAATTCATCATAGGTTTTCGCTTGATAGGTATTTTCTTGAACGAATTCTACGGCTTTGTTATAAAGTGCATCGTGAATGCTTCTTAACATTTGTGGCATTATTGAGGTGACTTCATTCAAAGCTACTTGATGTTTCTCGCGATTATATCTTGTCACTAAAGTTACAAATCCTTTTTCCAAATCTCTAGGTCCTATTTCAATTCTAACAGGTACACCTTTCATTTCATATTCGCTGAATTTCCATCCAGGAGATTTACTGGAATCATCAACAGATACTCTAAATCCAGCTTGTTTAAGTGATTTAAATAGGTGATTTGTTGCTTCTTGTACTTCTTCTTTATGTGATTGAATAGGAATTATAATTATTTGTGTAGGTGCAACATAAGGAGGTAATACAAGTCCTTCATCATCACCATGAACCATGATAACGGCACCAATCAATCTTGTAGATACACCCCAAGATGTTTGATAAGCATATTGCTGTTGATTATTCTCATCTTGAAATTTAATATCAAATGCTTTAGCAAATTCCTGTCCAAAATAATGTGTAGTACCTGATTGTAGTGCTTGACCATCATGCATCAAAGCTTCAATACTATATGTATCAATGGCACCTGCAAATTTTTCTTTTTCAGTTTTCTTACCTGTAACAAAAGGAATTGCTAATAATTCTTTTCCTAAATCTCTATAAATGTCTAAGATATCAAGTGTTTCTTTTCTTGCTTCATCTTCAGTAGCATGTGCAGTATGTCCTTCTTGCCATAAAAACTCTTTTCCTCTTAAAAAAGGTCTAGTTGTTTTTTCCCAACGTACAACGCTGCACCATTGATTATATAATTTTGGCAAATCACGATAAGAATTAACAATTTTTTGATAATGCGTGCAAAAAAGAGTTTCAGAGGTTGGACGAATAATTAGTCTTTCTGCCAATTCTTCAACACCTGTTGTTGTAATAATAGCTGTCTCGGGAGCAAATCCCTCAACATGATCTTTTTCTTTTTGAAATAGTGATTCAGGAATAACCAATGGCATATAAACGTTTTGATGCCCAGTTTCCTTAAGTCTATGATTTAAGTCCTGTTGAATACCTTCCCAAATTGCATAACCATATGGACGATAAATTATGAATCCTTTAACATCACTATAGTCCATTAATTCTGCTTTTAAACATAAATCTGTATACCATTGTGCAAAGTCAGCATCTCTAGCTGTAATTGCATCAACCATTTTTTTATTATTACTCATATATTCACCTTATTTTGCTTTATATTTTTTTAAAAAAATCGATAACATCAAGAAAAAAATAAGAATTGGTGTGATGTAAGTTCTATAACCACGATCAATTAAAATAAAATTAATCAATGATCCGAAAAGTATGAGTGAAACAAAACCTGAACTTAGAGTTGGTTTTTTATTTTTTCTTTTGTCGCTTTCTATTTGATTATTTTCAATTATTTGAAAACTTGTTGGGGTTTTTTTATCTTTATATCTTTCTTTATTATTTTTAGTGTATGCTTGATCTTGTTCTTCAAATAAGTCATCATATTTTTGATATATATTTTTTTCTTTATCAGATTTCATTATTTAGTTTGAATCAATATTGTTTTGCCGTCAACAAAGTCGATTTTTCTCTCCTTATATAGATGTCCTAAAGCCCTTTTAAATGCTTTCTTGCTCATCTGAAACATGTCATATATTTCTTCTGGCGTACTATCGGTAGTCAGTTTTAGATCACCTTTACGTATCATATAAGATAAGATGATATTAGCATCTTCAAAGAGTGCAACTTCCTTTTGTGGAGCTAATGAACCTGTATATCCTTTTTCAGAAAGAAATGTCACCTTCACATCCACTTCTTGCCCATAACGTATGTTTTGTTTGATTAGACTGTGATGGACAAATATCCAATGTCCATCGCTTGTTAATAGATTGACACCTTCTTTACCGATTTTTTGAACAAAGGCTTTTACTGTTTCTTTAAGAACAAGCGGATTCTCTGGTTTAATCTTAAATTCTTCTTTTGATATCATTTTAGCAACTAATTTACCTTTGACTTTAATGCCTACATAAAGCGTATCACCAACTTGCGGCCACATTGTTTTATCAAGTGGTAAATCATCTGTTGATAATAGGAGTTCTTTGGCAATTCCCATATCTAAAAAAACACCAAGTGATTCATGAACTGCTGAAACTTTTAAAAATCCCGGTCGACTCACAGTGATATAGGGAGTTTTTAATGTTGCAGCTAATCTGCCTTTTTGATCAAAGTATAAAAATGCTTCTACTGTCATGCCACTTGCTAACTCCTGATGTAGACTTTCATTGTTATGCAAAAAAATCTCCCCTTCATCAGAGTCAAGCATATATCCTATATCTGTTTTTCTATTGACTTCAAAATTATTGATGTCTCCAACCTTAATTCCCATATTATCACCTTCTATAATTATACCATAAAAAGCAGGCTCTTTATTATGATATGGATAAAAAAAAGTGCCGAAGCACTTAGATATCTAATTCCTTTAAAACTTCTTCATATTGTTTAATTAAAATCGCTTTGAAGAATTCAGTCAAAGGCTTCAAATCCTTATCTGATTTAAAGGATTCTAGACGACTGATATAAATTTCTCTTGATTCCAATGGAATTGAAATGGGTAAGTAATCATTTTTAATTAAGAAATAATTGAGAACAAGTTTCGCTAAACGCCCATTTGCATCAACAAATGGATGAATTTTTGCAATACTTGCATGTGCGTATGTTGCAATTTCTAAAACATTACCTTTAAAACTATCTATTTCTCTAAAGAATCTACTCATGCGATCATAGACTTTAACGTGATCAGGGGGTTGATGTGAAGCACCAAATATGTTAATATTCACATTTCTGTAGACTCCACCTTGGAAAATGCCTTCAACTAAAATCTCATGAATGTCTTTTAATTTTTCTTCATCAAATGGTTTTTTCTCTTTTGCTTCTTTTTTTACAAACTCAAATGCTTTCAAGTGATTGAGTATTTCTTTTTGTTCCCTTTCACTGTATTCTAGTAGAGCTTTTGCATGACTAAGACGCTTTACGTCTTCATAAGGGATTCTATTTTGCCCTTGCATTCCTACAGCATCGTAAGTATAGAGTAATGCGAACTTCTTTTCAACTTCTTCAACTTGCTTTGAATCGCATTCTTTAACTACATTACTTAGATGCTGACGCTCTACCTCTAAAAGATCTTTCTCCATATTATCATCGCTCCCATCTTTTGCTTTATTATATCATAATAGCGCATTTTTAGACAAGCGATAAAAGAAAAACACTTAGAATAAAGTACTAGTCCTCTCTATATCTTTTTAAGAATGCTTTAGTTCTTGGTTCTATTGGTGAATTGAAGAGTTTATGAGGTGTTCCAATTTCAGCAATCACACCTTGATCCATAAAAACAATTCGATCAGAAACTTCTTTTGCAAAAGCCATTTCATGTGTCACGATTACCATAGTCATTCCTTCATTTGCTAACCCTTTAATTACTGTTAGTACTTCACCAACCATTTCAGGATCTAATGCTGAAGTGGGTTCATCAAAAAGCATAATTGTTGGGTTCATGCATAATGCTCGTGCGATAGCAACTCTTTGTTTTTGACC
>JAFGTI010000034.1 GCA_016934175.1 Acholeplasmataceae bacterium
AATAAAAGCCATTTCGACTTGAAATGGCTTTTTCAATATATTTATTTATTACCCATCGTCATCGCCATAACTGCTTTTGCAGTATGGAGACGGTTCTCAGCTTCTTGATAAACAATTGAATGTTTGCCATCAATGACTGAATCTTCTACTTCATTACCACGGTCTGCGGGTAATGCATGCATGTAATAGACATTTGGTGATGCTAATTTAATCATCTCTTCTGTACATTTCCAACTCTTATATGATTCCAATAAGTCATCGATTACTGCAGTTGATTGGTTATTCACCCAACTACCCCAGTTTTTAGGAATAACTATATCAGCACCCCTAAATGCTTCTTCCATATCATGAGTGATTCTAAAGTTTCCGCCGTTTTCTTTCGCATTTTGTTTCGCTTTTTCAATTGCCCAATCTGGAAGTTCATATCCTTTTGGATAGGCTAGTGTAACATCCATTCCATATCTTGGGAATAATAAGATTTGAGTAAGGGGAACACTAATTGGTTTTTTATGACTCTTAGCATACGCCCATATAATTGATACTTTAAGATTTTTGGTTGTTTTAGCTACTTCTTGCATTGTCATTAAATCAGCTAAACCCTGCATAGGGTGATAAATGTCACATTGAAGATTCATAATAGGCACTGTTGAATGTGCTGCCATTTCACGGATGTATTTGTTACCAATACCCCAATTGCAATATCTACAAGCAATACCATGTCCATAAGATGAAAGGATAATAGCTGTATCTTTAGCACTTTCACCATGTGAAATTTGCATCGTGGAAGTATCTAAAAATGTTCCATGACCTCCAAGATGTGCAATACCAGCTTCCATTGAATTTCTTGTTCTAGTTGATGCTTCAAAAAACATTAAGAAAGCAGTTTTATTTGTTAAATAAGGTGTAGGTTCATTATTTAAAAATTTTCTTTTAAGTTCTTTTGATACTTCTAATAATTTATCAATCTCTTCTTTTTTCCAATCTTCTAAAGTGATGAAGTGTTTTCCTTTATATAGAGGTTCCATATTATTTCTCCTTATTAATATGTATTAAATACATGAGTGGAATTGCTGCATACATTGCGCATGCTTCAATCAAATCTTTTTTCCAAGTCTTTTCATTGGGTGCATGAGCTTCTTCTTCATGTCCGGGACCAAATCCAATACATGGAATACCGTGTCTTCCCATAATTGATACACCATTTGTTGAAAAAGTCCATTTATCAACAATTGGATCCTTCTTAAATAAATTCTTATAAGCATCTACTGTTGATTCACATACAACATGATCAGCTTCTAACACCCAAGTTGGGAAATATGATTGTGTAGGATAGACAAGTCCTGTATACGCTGGTCTTTCATAAGTATACATTTCTACAACTGCTCCCGCTTCTTTTACAGAAGGTAAAGCTCTAATTTCTTCTAGTGCGGAAAGATATGTTTCACCATGAGTTAATCTTCTATCAATAGAGACACTACATCCATCAGCTACAGCACATCTTGAAGGAGAACTAAAGAAGACTTCACTCACTGTCAAAGTTCCTTTTCCTAAAAATGGATCATCTTTAAGTCTAAGATTTAATTCTTTAAGTTCTAATAGAATCGGTGCCATTTTAAAAATTGCATTATCTCCCCGTTCGGGAGCACTACCGTGACAAGAGATACCATGTGTAGAAACTTTAATTTCCATGCGTCCTCGGTGACCTCTATAAATTCTACATGAAGTAGGTTCTGTAATCACAACAAATTCAGGAGTCACTTTATCTTCTTCAATGATGTATTGCCAGCATAATCCATCACAATCTTCTTCTTGAACGGTTGCAGTAATTAAAAGTGTATAATCATCTTCAAGTTTAAGATCTTTAATGATTTTTCCAGCATAAACCATGGAAGCCATACCACCTTCTTGGTCAGAGGTTCCTCTACCACCAATGGTTTCTTCATCTTCATAACCTTCATATGGATCAAATGTCCAGTTTTTAATTTCACCGATACCGACGGTATCAATATGTCCATCCATAGCAATCAAATGCTTACCATGTCCGATTTTACCAAATAAATTACCTTGAGGATCAACAGAAACAGAATCAAACCCAACTTTAATCATTTCTTCTTTAATTCTTTCAATGACTCTCTTTTCATCGCTTGATTCACTAGGTATTTTTACCATATCTCTTAAAAATCGAGTCATATCCTTTTCATAAAACTTTGCTTTTTTTAATATTTCATCAAAAGGAATATTTTTCATAGTTCTTTACCTCTCATTTTTTTAATCTTTTCATCATAGTGGAAGACTTTTTCATATTCGTGATTCCAAAATTTCATATCTCTCATTTGGTTCAAATAATCGATAGAATAATCAAATTTCAACCAATCGCTTTCTTTTTGTTTAAATAGTCTTTCTTTCTTTTCAAGTGTTCTCATATCATCAATATCATCAGTATTTGTCTTCTGAAAAATATCTTTGAACCAACGTCTTAAAACAAAATCAGCTGTTTCAAGTTCACGACGTTCTAAATCATCAATAACACTATTATATCGATCAAAACCATCGGTTGCGACTGTTACAATATTGTCGCCTACACCAAGTTTTAGATATTTAGCCATCTTGATTGCTCCAATAATATTACATATCGTTGATACACCAAATAAATCTCTCATTTGTTCAGCAACTTTTGGATCAACACCATTTTCAACTAAGATATGAGGTGCATCATGAATAATTTTTAATCCTCTAACAGATTCTTCATCCTTGATCAATGCAATGAAATCAGTTGTAAGTACATTATGGATTAATGTACACATTTTATCTCCGATACCTTCTATGCGATGCTGTCCACGTCCGCCATTCATGAGTGTTGAGCATTCATAAGGTTCTAAAGCTACCACTTTTGCTTCAGGAAATACTGTTTTAATTTGATCTCCAGCAGCCAATGTTCCTGCACTACCCGGTGCAGAAGCAAAACAAGCAATTCTGCCATTACCAATATCTTTGACTGCTTCAATTGCACTATTTCCTGTTACATGTCTATGGAATCTATAGTTAGGTAATAATTCAAACTGTGCAAGTGAACGATAATTAGGATTTTTCTTTAACTCAAAAGTTCTCTCTAAGGTTAAAATGACATCAGATTCCGTACCTGGTGTTAGATCGAGTTTAGCGCCATATCTTTGAATACGGTCATAGCGTTCTTTACTCATATTATCTGGCATAATGACAATCGCATCATATTTCATTAAATTGCAAATATAAGAAACTCCAATTCCAAAATTTCCAGTTGATGGTCCTAAAATCGTGTGTTTTTCAGGAACAATTTCTCTATCGACACATCCTTCGATTAAGGTTGAATACGCTGGCCCCACTTTATGTGATCCTGATGGAAAATACTTGCCTAACATCACAACGATGTTAGCATCAACACCTGTGAGTGCTTTCGGTAATACAATTTTATTGACTTCATTTCTTTCATTTTTCCATGTGATATTGAATAGATTAATTGGATCCAATTCATTTTCTTTTGCATGGAGTGCTTTTTCTCTGATTTGTGGATCTATAGTACTTGGATGTAACATCTCATCATAAGTAGGTCCAAATGGTACTTTAGGCATGTTTTTGCTCTCCTTTTTCTTTTATGTATAGTTTTAAATCATTGAGTTTTGGTTTTAATAAGACTGGAGTTTTCACAGCCTTTTGTGCATTGAATGGATCCTTGAGCCCGTGACCAGTCATAATGACTGTTACGGTATCATCTTTCGTAATCACACCCTGTTTAATCGCTTCTTCAAGACCCGCAAATGCTGCAACACCTGCTGGTTCACCGAAGATTCCTTCTTTACTTCCTAATTTTTTCATGCTTTTTAAAATATGTTCATCTGTAATTTTAATCCAAGCGCCCATCGATTTTTTAATCGCTTGTTGTGCTTTTATTGGATTTCTTGGAATACCCACTGAAATACTATCTGCAATCGTATTTTCTTCAGCTTCAACTAATGGTTTATGATTCAAATATGCGTCAACAAAAGGCGAGCATCCTGTACTTTGGACACCTAATAATTTAGGAATGTTTTCAATTAATCCAAGTTGTTTTAAGTCAAAGAAACCTTTATATACACCTGCCAGTGTACATCCATCTCCAACAGAAACACAAATCCAATCAGTAGGCTTAAAATCAAGTTGCTCAGCAATTTCTAAAGCAACAGTTTTCTTTCCTTCTACTAAATGTGGATTAATTGCGGCATTTCTATTATACCATCCATAGTAATCGATTGCCTCTTTTGATAAATTAAATGTGTCTTTATAATCTCCATCGACTGTAATAACATTCGCTCCATAAATTTGTAATTGATTAATTTTACCAATTGGTGCTCTTTTGGGGACAAATATTACAGATTTGAGTCCCATTCTTGCAGCATGGCAAGCCAAGCTAGAAGCTGCATTTCCAGTGGAACTACATGAAACAGTATCATAACCAGCTTCAATAGCTTTTAAAACTGCGACACCGCTTGCTCTATCTTTAAGAGAAGCACTAGGGTTCAATCCTTCGTCTTTGATATATAATTTTTTTATTCCTAACTTTTGATGTAGTTTACTAGATTGATATAGTGGCGTCCATCCGATATGAAGCATTTGATGAATATGTTTTTTACTCACTGTCATCATGGGTTGATATCGCCACATTGAATAATCGTGGTTATTGGTAAAATACGTACGATCAACAAATTTTTTCATTGTAGCATAATCGTATTCAATATCTAAAATACCCTTTTCACCACAAGAGGGGCAAGTTAAAATTTGTTCATCATAAGGATATATATTTTGACATAGAGTACAGCGATATTGTTTAATAAAACTCAAATCTTCACCTTCATTCCTTCTCTATTGAAGTTATTTTAAATTGCTTAACATCAAATAAACCACGATCTGTTAATTTTAAATCAGGTATAACTGGTAATGCTAGAAAAGCAAGTGATATAAATGGATCCCCAACAGCTGGATTTAAACCCATTTTCTCTATCTTCTCTTTCATACTTAAAAGTGTATTTTGCACAAATTCCTCTGATTGAGTAGTCATAATACCTCCAACTTCAAGCTTGAGATATTCGGATACTTTACCATCTTCGACTAAAACAATGCCTCCTTGAATTTCATTAATTTTTTCAAGGGCAATTCTCATATCATTATCATTTGAACCCACAATAATTAAATTGTGAGAATCATGTGCTATCGTCATAGCGAGTGCACCATTTTTAATGCCAAACCCCTCAACTAAGCCAATTCCTACATTTCCAATATGATGATGTCTTTCAATAACGGCTAGCTTTAAAATATCAACATCAGCATCATAGATAAAGGTTTCATTTTCAACTTTTACATTTCTAATCAGTTCTTTTGTAGTAATATTATTAGGAACTAATCCGATTACTTTTACTTGATTTGAGCTTAATTTAAGATCAAATGAAATCTTATAAAAATCTAGGTGGACCGTGTTTAATACTGATAGAGGTACATCGATTTTTTTATCAAATAATGCCTCATCATTTTGTGCAACAATCTGGCCCTTAAAATAAACTGTTTCAGGTTCAATTTTATCTAAATTTGAGAATATAAATAAGTCAGCATCTTTACCTGGAGCAATACCTCCTAAGTGAGGTAACCCATAACAAGTGGCTGCATTAATTGTTGCCATCTTAATCGCATCTATAGGATCTATCCCTGCCTTTATGGCAAGATTTACATTAAAATTGATATGTCCTTCTTTTTTGATATCAAAGGGATGTTTATCATCTGTACAGAAAAGCACTCTATTGATATTATCTTTATTTAGTCCGGCAAGTAATGCATTCGTATTTCGTGTTTGTGAGCCTTCTCTTAAATGTACATACATACCTTTTCTAATTCTTTCAAGCATTGATTCTTTATATGTACATTCATGATCGGTCATCACACCAGATGCTATATATGCATTCAAATCATTACCCATCACATCAGGAGCATGTCCATCAATGATTCGTCCTCTCATGAGTTCTATCTTTTCATGCATTAAATCATCACCATAAATAACAGATGGATAATCCATCACTTCACCTAATCCAAGCACTCTAGGATGATCCATAAATGATTCTATATCTTTACTATCGATGACTGCTCCACTATTCTCATCTTTCATCGCAGGAACACAAGATGGAATCATCATATAGACATTTAAAGGAATATCATCGCTTGCATCAAGCATGAACTTGATTCCCTCATTTCCACAAACATTTGCTATCTCATGAGGATCAGCAATAATTGTAGTTGTTCCTTTTGGGACAACGATTCTTGCAAAACCGAATGGTGTCAACATCGAAGATTCTATATGGACATGTCCATCAATAAACCCAGGAGCTACATACTTACCTTTAATATCGTGTTCAACCTTTCCTTGATATGAACCTACGCCTACAATCTTGCCATGATCAATAGCAATATCTCCACTTTCTATTTCGCCATTATAAACATTAATGATTTTTGCATTCTTTAGAACAAGCTCCGCTTCAAGCTCACCTCTAGCAATTTTTGTGATTCTTTTATAGTCCATCAAAAACCTCCAAAATCATAGTTTAGTAATAAAGTCCTTAATCAAATTTAATGCAACTTTTAATCTATATTCTTTATTTGATCTTTGATCATCAATTGGCTTAATAAGATCTTCGTAATGAGATAAAAGCGTTGGCAAATCTTCTTTCAACTGTGCAATTGTCATCTGTTTAAAAATCTTTTCAATACTTCTATCTCTGATAACAGTCATATAGACCGCACCAAGAGCAATTCTTAAATCTGTAACGATTTCCTTTTCTATCGTTATAGAGCCCGCAAATGATACTTTTGATATTGCGTCTGCTAGTCTTCCACCAACTTTAACCCACTTATAATGTGTCACATCGTGATTTGGAATAATTATCTCTTTTATGATTTCATTTTGTTGAATCACTGTTTTTCTTGGTCCTATAATCACTTTTTCAATGGGAATATACCGGTTTTGATAAATACTTGATAAAACGATAATAGCATCCATCAAATAAAGAGGTACCAAACTATCACCCGCAGGTGATGCGTTAGCAATATTACCAGCCAATGTCGCCATATTTCTTATTCCCGGTGAAGCCATATCGAGGATAACATCTTTTAAAAGTTGTGGCACATCTGGATGATGTAATAAAGTTTCAAGAGATGTCATTGACCCAATTCTTATTTGATGATCTTCTTTGATTACATATTTGAGTTCTTCTAAATTAAATACATAAAGCATATTCGAGCTAAATTTAGGTAGGAGATCTGCTGTATTTCTTTTTTGTATCATTAAATCTGTACCACCAGCAATAACTTTATAATCTCCATCATAAAGATAATTCAAAGCTTCTTGTAAGTTCTTAGGAATGATTTGTTTTACCATAGACCATCACCCTTTTTTGAAGCTGTTTGAATTGCTTTAATAATCATATTATAGCCAGTACATCTACATAAATTCCCAGAGATTCCTATTCGGATTTCTTCCTCAGTTGGCTTAGGATTGTGACTGAGCAAACTTTCTGCAGCAATCATCATACCTGGTGTACAAATCCCGCATTGAGAACCTCCTTCTTCAAGCATTGAATCGGCTAGCATTTGGTATCTTTTAGTTTCTTTATAACCTTCGATTGTCATAATTTCTTTTCCGTTGACATTAGCAAGTGGCAAAATACAACTATGTACAATTTGACCATCCATCAAAATAGCACATGCTCCGCATTCTCCTTCTCCACATCCTTCTTTAGGACCCGTTAAATTTAGGTGATTACGTAATACATCTAAAAACCGCATAGATGGATCAAGATTCAATTCAATTTCTTTATGATTGAGTATAAATTTAATGCTCATCTCTTATCAACTCCAATACATATTCAGGTGTTGCTGGAATTTTATATATATTTTTACCAATGGCCTGTTCAATCGCTAATGCAACAGCAGGTGCTCCACCAACTAATGTTAACTCACCAACACCTTTGGCTCCATATGGACCTAAAATATATGGATTTTCCATAATCACTGTATCTGTAGGTGCCATATCAACAGACGTTGGTATAATATAATCTGTCATTGATTTTTGTTTTAATTTGCCCTGTTCATGACGCATGACTTCTAAATATCCATAGGCTACACCTTGAGCAATCCCACCATCTGCCTGACCGAGAACTAAGCGTTCATCAATTGCTTTACCCACATCATAAACACTCCAAATATGTTTAACTTTAGTTTGATAAGTAATCGGTGAAACCTCAACTTCAACAATGTTAACGCCCCATGAGTAAGCTGGATAAGCATCACCAATCATTTTGTCTTCATCCCATTTAATGTATTCAGGTTGAACATAATTTTCTATAATTTCCATCTTTTCATTTTGTTTCCAAGTTTCTTTCATTTTTAGAGCTGCTCTAGCCAATAACCCACCAACAATCATAATCGTTCTAGATGCGACCGTAGGTCCACTATCGGGAACAAAATCAGTATCGGGATTATCAAAAGTAACTTGATTTGGATTGCATCCAAGCGTTTGAACAACAATCTTCTTCATTGATGTCTTTGCTCCTTGTCCCATATCAACTGCAGCAATTAAAATATAGACTTGATTATTTTCATCTTTTGTCAGTTTTACCTTTGCTTTTATATGTGTACTTTCTCCACTTCCAGTAAATCCACATCCATGTAAAAACCAACTCATACCAATTCCTTTATGAACTAAGGGATCTTGATAGGCTTTTACTTTTTCATGGTAACCAGAAATATTAATCGCTTTTTCAATCATCTTCTCCATAATAATTGGATCTCTAAATAATCCAGAAGTTGATGTAGCATCCCCTTGTTTCGCTAAATGATTTTTTCTCATGACAAAAGGATCGGTTTTAAGTTCTTTTGCAATATGATGAATAAACATCTCAATCGCAAAAATCATTTGTGGTGCTCCAAAACCCCTAAATGCTCCAGTGGGAACTGTATTTGTTAAATATACGTCTCCAGAAATATCAAGATGGTCAATCGTATATGCCGATGTAGAAGCTATCATAGCTCTAGCTAAAACAACACCGCTTAATCCAATATATGCTCCACTATCTAAAGAGACGTGTGCTTTAATTCCTTGGATATGAAAATCAGAATCAATACCTGCAGTTAAAACAATTTTTGATGGATGTCTTTTTGTTGTGACCTCCATATCTTCTTCACGCTCAAATATCATTTTTATTGGTAATTGAATTTTTTTAACCGCTACAGCAAGTTGACAGGCGATAATTGATGGAAACTCTTCTTTTCCACCAAATGCTCCACCTACAGAAGGTTGTATGACTCTTACTTGATCTGGATTGCAACCCAAAGTCATAAC
>JAFGTI010000005.1 GCA_016934175.1 Acholeplasmataceae bacterium
TCGAAGAAAGCTGTTTTAAACTTCTCCATTTAATTCCCTTCTTTCGCTGTTTTTTTTAGGATATCATCTTTTTATGTAAGTTGTAAACATTTTATTTGTAATAATATGATTTTTACTATTAATATCATTTATATACTATATTTATTATAATTATCGCTTCATATTGATGATTTAAGTAAAAACATTGTGAAAACAAACTAACATAAATAGAGAGAAAAGTCTTCTCAGCGGTGAGAAGACTTTTTTATATTAATGTTGCTTACCTGTTTCGGTTTAAAACTTTGGAATCTATTATAGCGTCATGTGTTCTTTTTCAGTAATCGATTTAATAAATGTCGCAACTAATTCTTTATCAAATTGAGAACCAGCACATCGATTTAATTCTGCAATTGCCACTTTATAATCTAAGGCTTTTCTATAGGGTCTATCTGCAGTCATCGCTTCATAAGCATCACAAATGCAAATGACTCTTGAAAACAGTGGTATTTCTTCCCCTTTAAGTCCATTGGGGTATCCTTTTCCGTCCCATCTTTCGTGATGAGTAAGCGCATATTCAGCTAGTTTAGAGTATTTATCTGCAGAACGCAAGATGTGATAACCATTGATGGTGTGAGTTTTCATAATGATCCATTCTTCATCTGTAAGCTTTCCTGGTTTATCTAGAATACGATCAGGTATTGTTATTTTTCCTATATCGTGCATTAGACCCGCAAATTCTAGCTCTTTAGTTTGATCTTCACTTAACTTCAGTGTTTCCCCCATCATCTTACAATATTCACTTACCCTGCTAGAGTGTAATTTTTCTTCATCATACTTCTCTTTCAGTGTTTCAAATAGAGTCATAATCGTTTCGTTGCGAGCGCTTTGTCCATGTAGAATTTTGTTTGCATACATTTTGTCTTCAGCGTTTTTCAAAACCTCTTTTATATTGATAGATACATTGTTTTTAATATCATATCCCACTGATATAGAAAACTTAAAATCGTTATATATAAAAGATAAACTATCATTAGAGATTGAATTTCTTATGGCTTCAAATTCATTTTCGTTTGTATTGGGACAAATCATAACAAATTCATCTCCACCAATTCTTGCAACGAAATCTTCTTCTCTAATATGAGATTTTAGGATACTACTTATTTTAATAAGAACTTCATCACCTAAATCATGTCCGTACGCGTCATTAATGAGTTTTAATCCATCTAAATCAATCATTGCAACTACTATTGGAAAATATCTTTCATTATCAAGCTTTGAAAGTTTTTCTTCAAAATATTTACGATTAGGTAGTCCTGTAAGATAATCGTGATTGCTTGTATATATAATATCTTCTTCCTTGTGTTTTTGTTCTGTTACATCCATTACCATCGAAATAATGAGTGGTGAGTTAGGAACATTAACACCTTGTGCTGTAATATAACGTACGATTTTACCATTTTTAGTAATAGGTACATATTCCCATCTTTTAAGCTTAGGATCATTACTAGCTAAGCCCATTAATACTTTTTCTTTAATTTCTTTTCTAAATGATGCATCTTCGTAAACCACATCCCAAAAAGAATCTGGTTTCATCAATGCTTCTCTAGTCGTTCCATAAAATTTTGGAAAATTACTATTCATATATTCAAAATTAACTTCAGGATCGACTGAATTTACTGCGATACCAATAATAAGATTATCCATTACAAGTTTTAAACGATCGAGTGTTTCATTAAGTTGCAGTTCGGTTTCAATCAAATCATTAATAACTTCCGTATAAATAATAATACCTGCAATTTCACCATTGGCATCATACCAAGGTTGTGAAAGCCAGCGTGTATATTGAACACTTCCATCTAATCGTATGAAATCATCACGATCACCTGAAACAGTTTCACCCTTTAAACTTCTTTGATGTACATCTTTCCATTTTTGTGGAAGGTCAGGAAAAACCTCATAATGATGTTTACCAATAATATCTTTACTTACGTTATACATTTCACAATATCGATCGCTAACATATACGTAATTTAAATCTTTATCGTGAACAGCTACCCCTTGGTTGCTACGGCTAATAATATACTGCAATAATTCTTTTCGATAATTGATTTCATGTTCTGCTTCTATTCTATCAGTTATATCTCTTGCAAACGCAGAAGCCCCAATAATCTCTTGATTCTCATTATATATTGGATTATATATTGACTCATAATATCTAATATGAATGTCACCATACTCTTGAATTGTTTTGTGCGATTTACCCGATAATGCCAAATCATAGTTTTTTTTAGCGTTTTCTTTATCTATCTCTGATGATATAGCATCCATTAAGTTTGAACCAGTTTTTATATCTACATTGTAGGCGTATTTCATCACATCTTTATGCACTTTATTGAAATATAAGTAATTGTAATGCTTATCGATTGCCAATATGATAAAGTCTGTAGGGCTTTCTAAACTAGACTTTAGCAGCAACTCGGAATTCTCTTTATCAATTTTGTCAATTGTCAAATCAACAATCATTTGAGTAAGATTTAATAAAAAATCAATGATATCTTCTATCTGTTTTTCAGTGACAATAGGTACTTCCTCAAGTGATTTTAAGTACATTTTTTCATCAAATCCATATTTTTTTGCTTGATTAACAAAAAATTCAATATCTGGTTTTTCTAAAAAACATTGTCCAGTAAAAAGATTGGCTATATGTTCGCCTTGAATGATGATTGGTACTGCAACATCAATTAAACCATTATGACATTTATAGATGCTGTATTTTTCATCTCTACTGACTTTATTTGCTAAAACTGTATCACTGATTTTACAATTTTTACATGTCTCTGCATTGACACGATGAAAATCTGTGCATATGTGTCTCCATCCTGATTTAGAAACGATATTTCCTTCTACATCTAAAATAGCAGTTACAAATCCAGTCGATTTATTAAATCCTTCCAGCAAAATATTCAATCTATTAAAATCGATGTACTTTAAAATGTTTTTTTTCATTTTCTAATGCCTCTCTTATTCTAGTCATCAGGTTGAAAAAATCAAGTAGTAGACCATATAATATATTAATGTATATTCTTATGAATGCAGTCAGTTGCTTATATTATACTACATAAATCAATTAATACTTATTTACCGACTATTCGTTTAGAGTAAACTTTATATTATTATTGATTCTATTCATAGTATGTCAAATAAAACTGAAATTCAAATCACCTTTTAACATCATCTTGTATATATTATTTTTTCTTCTCTAAAAAATCTCTATAGCATATTACAAATAACACACCTTTCTTTAATGAATAGTTATAATGTTTGCATCAACATGAATTTCCATTTTTAATTGTTTTTGAACAACATCCATATTCAAAAGACTAACAAATAGTATAATTTGATGGCTTTTAAAGGCAAAAAAACACTCTTCTTATTGCAAAGAAGAGTGTTTCATATCTATATTGGTGACCCGTACTGGCTCACGAATCATATCAATCGCTTAAAAGATCGCCATCAACGATAGTTATTGTAAATACAATAGGCTCTAATGCTCCACTACTATCAATTATGCTTTTAAAATGCGTGACAGGTATAGTAATGGTGTAGGTTTCACCAATGACAAAAGCTGATCTGATATTCGTCATATCAATAATTACTCCAGTGTTGTTTTCGAAAAAAGAATACATCAACTTGTCTTTTACATAAATTGGATCGTTATTAAGATGTTCTCCATGACTATCGACGATTGTGACATATTCTTTTTGATCATCATATGCATCAAACCATATGGGAACATCAGATTTTAGAACAACATTGAATGTATTCGCATTATCTACTGTAACATGATCAAAGATCGGTAAATTCCCGTCTACAGGTGAAATGAATTGTAGATGAAAGGGGTTGGGTATTTGCTCAGTTATGAAAAATCTTTCAATCTGATTGTTATAAACATTATCTGTTGTATTATAAATAGCGCCAGGCAATAAGAATAAGGTGTACGCTTCTTCTGATTTAAATGATGAAACTGGTGAAATTGAAACTAAATTCTTTTCAACTGATACATTGCTTTCGATGATATTTCCTTGGGTGTCTTGATAATAGATTTTTGTCTGATCATAGGTCGTTATACTTTTGTTAAGTGTTAGCGTGTACGTTGCTTGAGAATCTACATTAATTTCCGCTTGAATGTGTGAACTTTGTACAACGAAGAACTGATCATTATAAACCATACCGGTGCCATCAACATTAATTGTATATGTTTTGAAATCCTGATTATTAATATAAAATACTTTCCCATCTGCCACTTTAATAAGTTGTTCAACTTGATTTGTAATAACACGTGTTGATGTTTGACTGTAATCTGTTATCTTGATTTGGTGATTTGCAGCATCAAAATAAATCACACCTTCATCAAGCAAATAAACTGTTTGATTTGCAGCAATTTGAAAGAGTAAATCTCCTAGTAAATCATATTTTGTACTATCACAAGGTGTTGTTTTTGGTGATTCTGTATTGGGTGATGTCCAATCATACATTGGACCACCCCGATACGTTAATATTTTTTCATCAGAAAGCATAAAATAAGTATAACTGTTTTCATAATTCATCAAAACATCATTGTGATATCCCACCGGATCATTCCAATAAACATCCAAATGATAGCATTCATTATCTATTTCAATAGCATTCCATCCGTGCCCCTCTCCACCGATACCAAAACTATGAATTCCTACTGAATTGAGTAAAATATCTGTGACGGTGCTGTGTGATGAGCACATACCTGCACCATATAACAAAATATCTTTTATTGTCCCTTTACTGTCGTCCCAATAATTAACAATATGATTGATATAATTGTTGACTTTATATACCATTTCAATTTGACTATTTGATTCAAGTAATAACTGCTTTAAGTAATTTAATTGAGCCTCAATAATGTAATATCTATGATCTAGAGCTGGGTGTGTTTCTAATCCCCAAAGATGAATTGAAACATGTGAGGGTAATTGATCGATTCCATTTAATTGTGTAATATTTGGCAAAAAAACCCTCATAAGGTCATCGAGAGATTTTAATAAGATGATATCATCTTCATCAAATGATGTGTCATTTAAAGATAGGTATATCAATTTTGATAAATCATTTAATACATCAAACGATTCAATATTTTTGTTGCCTGTTATGCTCAAACTCGTTAAATTCAAAAGAGAAGATAGCGGTGCAATATCTTTTATTTGACAATAAGGGAGAGATAAATCGCGAAGCTTAACCAAATTTGATAATGCAGAAATATCCATAACATCAAGTTCCGCTAAATATAAGGACTCTAGATTAATCAAGTTTGCCAAGGGTGACAAATCACTGACAGGTGCTCTTTGGATGCTCAACATTTTTAAATTTGACATATTCTCTAAAGGAGATAAATCGTTAATTGAAGATATTATTATATGTAACCCTTCTAATTGTGTCAAAGATTTAACAAATTCCAAACTTGTCAACTTTGAATTATGTAAAGCAAGGTGCCTTAACTTATTTAAATTACTTAATGGAGAGGCATCTAAAATATTCGCATTCTCTAAAGAAATAATTTCAAGATTGCGCATATATTCAAGCCCATCAATTGAAGTTATATTTGCACTTGTTATAAAAATTGTTATTTTAAGTAAATCGCTGGTGGTAATTATTTCATTTGGGCTTTTGTTGAGAGTTTTATAGATCTCATTTAATAAAACACTATCAGTAAACTCCTGAGTAACCTCAAATTCATCTATTGAATATGTTGGTCGAATAAATAGATCGTTTTTTACTTGCGTAAAATCGATATCCCAGCCACTAAATATATAACCTTCATTAATGGGGGGTTCAGGAGCTGTTGCACTTTCACCATAATAAACAGTTTCGGTTTTTATAATAACATCCATATGATCAACAAAATTGACACTATAAGCCTTTTTATCATATAAAGGTCTTGTTATTATATCCGCTTTAATATTAGTTAAATCTTTGTCCCAACCAACAAATACGTAACCTTCCTTTGTGGGAGGTTCGGGAGCTGTTGCACTTTCACCATAATACACAGTTTCTATTAACATGACACCAAGTCCATCAATTTCATATGTAACAGTGTATAAGGCCCTTTCATATGTGGCGAACAAGTCTAAATCATGGGGTGGCATTTGTTCTGGTAAAGATTGACTCCATTTTAAAATATATCCCTCTTTCTCTAAAGTAGGAACTTGTATAAGATTTAGGTTATCCCCATAAAAAACATCAAGTGATTGTATCAAATTTTCATTATCGTCAAAAAAATTGAGTTTGTATGTATTAATCTGCCATCTAGCATAAACAGTTAGATCACTTTGTATTGTTTCATCTAGCAGTGAACTGGCAGTGAAAGGTCTTAAATATGTTTCATTATCCCAATACCAACCAGAAAAAGTATAACCTTCTCTTGTTGGATTATCTGGAATTGTGACCATTTCCTCCCCATTACAGATGATAGTTTCAACTAATGTGCCACCATTGCTATCAAAGTTGATTGTGAATTCAACCGGAGGTGTAATTCCATTACATGCTGAAAGCGCGATAAGAAGAAAAGTCATTATCGCTATAAATGATCTGGATTTCTTTATACGCATAAAAAGCCTCCATATTTATCGTGTTTTCTTTCATTGTAACACATTATACTGACTAAATATCTTTCATCTCAAATGTCAACTTAAACTCAAATACTTTATGTCAATATTGATATCTTCCCTATGCATATGCATCTGAGCAGGATTTATAGCCAAAATTGATGTGCAGATAAATTGATGTTTTTGCTGTTTTAACTAACTTGATATAGATTTCTAAAAAGGACATTCAAAAACCGTTTATACACACATAAGTTTTTAACTAATAAGAATGTAGACTCTATATGACTAAAAACAAGACCAATTCAATGATTAATATAGTGGTTTTTTTGAACTTATAGAAACGATTAAACGTCTTGGAATTTGATCCACTTTATAGTCTAATATAGATAAAAAAGCCTATCTCATATTTGAGATAGACCTACTCAATAAACTTGTTGACCCATCCTGGTTAACGATTCCCCCCCTAGTTACTGACATCTTCAAATAGCTCGACTTATCTCTTTCATCTCTAGATTTCCCTAAAATGTCTTACATTAATAACCTAGATCATTAACTCTATTTAAAGTTGGAGATATTTTAGGGTGACTCCATTAAAACGATAAGAGTGCTTCAAAGTTTATTCGACATGCATTTGTTTAATTGTCATTCTATCCTTATCTGATAGTTCAAAATCGAAAATATCGATGTTTTCAAATTGATGTTGTTTGTTATGTGATTTAGGAATCACAACTAAACCTTCATTGACTTGATAATTTAAAATGACTTGACTCCATGTTTTATTATAAGGTTTCGCAAGTTCTATTAATGTATCTTTGATTTGAGCATCCAATTTAGCAAATGATTGATAAGCCTCAGGAATAACGTGATTATCTTTACAAAAATCAATTAACGATTGTTGGTGTTTGCCTGGAAATGATTGGAATTGATTGAGTACGGGTTTTATTCTTGCATGCTTTATCAAATACGCTAGTTGATCTATATTAAAGTTCGATACACCAATCGATTTTATGAGACCTTGGAAGACAAATGTTTCTAATATACGCCACACACGTAAGTTCTCTTCGTTTGATTCAAGTGGAAAATGAATTAAATAAAGATCAATATAATCCAAATCGATCTCCTTAAGTGATTGTTTTACAAAGTGTCTTACGATTTCATCAGTATCAGTGAACGCTTTATCTGCAGGAATTTTTGATGTGATAAAAAAATCACTTCGATGAACATTAGACTCCTTAACCGCTTTTCCTATAACTGCTTCATTGCGGTAATAAATAGCTGTATCGATTAATCGATAACCTAATTCAATAGCAGATGATAGTTCTTTTGTATCGTAGGTAACCTTGCCATTAAAATTGCCATTTTCTTTTCCAAATGTATTTGTACCCGTGCCTAACACAGGAATCCTCACTCCATTATTCATTGTAAAATACTTCATACTAACACATCCTTCTTTTAAATATATTATACCAGTTAAGCCAAACATCTCATAAATGTATACCCATCGAGATACTAGAACAATTCAAGGTAATGCCAAATACTTTTAAATAGAAATAAATATCAAGAAAAAGCCCTTCTCCAAGCGAGAAGAGCATTTCTTGTTTTATGAGTTACCTTAGTATCAATTAAATAGTTTACTTTAAAATCAAATTAAACTTAATTTTAAACTTATTTAATAGTTGTTTAAGACCAGCGTCTTGGATCACCCTTAACGGTTTCTAAAAGCGCCATATCTTCATCCTTTATTTCAAAATCAACATCTGTATTTTGAATGATGCGATGTTCATGAACCGATTTAGGAAGAGGTGCTGTTCCTTTTTGGATAAGATAACGAATACATATTTGTGCGGGTGAAACCTTATATGTTTGAGCAACTTGATTAATGATTGGATTATCTAATAAATAACCTATTCCAAGGGGTGAATAAGCTTCTATAAATATACCTTTTTCATTGCAGTAAGATATCGTTTCGGATTGATCAATACCGATGAAATATCCGATTTGATTAACCGCTGGCACAACATCACAGTGGTTAAGTATATTTTCAATGTCACTTGGTGAAAAATTAGAAACACCAATCGCTCTGATACGACCTTCTTTATAAAGTTTTTCCATAGCTTTATATGCAAGCACATTTCCTTCTTTACAATCTTTACCCATCTCACTCCACGGCCATGGTGCATGAATAATAAATAGATCGATATAATCAAATGCCAATGCTTCCATTGTTTTCTCAAAAGCAAGAAGTGCACCTTCATAATCTTTAATATGTGATTCTAACTTTGATGTTACAAAAATTTCTTCTCTTTTGATACCAGAATCTCTAATGGCTTCACCAACACTCTTTTCATTTTGATATCCTTCAGCGGTATCAATATGTCTATAACCGTTTTTTAATGCGAGTGTAACAGCTTGATAGGTATCATCACCTGGTTTGATTTGCCAAGTACCGAAACCTATTTTGGGCATTTTAACACCATTGTTAAGTGTGTATGTTTGATTCAAAACTTTCATTTTATACATCTCCTTTATTTCCATTTTATCATTATTTATACTCTACTAATAGTTTTATACGTCGCTGCATTCAGTTTATGTACTAAGATTTTAAACCTTTATTCTTTTTGAAACAGTCAATGGGCAGTTCGTCATCTCAAAAACACTCTATTCACATGAATTTAGCTATAAAAATACGTTTCTTTAGGAAAAAAAGCCAAATGGCTTTATATCTTGATAAATTTTGGTTTTCTTTGTTCAAAAACAGTCACTTCATCAAATCCAGCGTCTTTTAGTAACTGGAGTGCTTCATCAAATCCACTATAATAATCTTTCGTATAATGTGCATCTGACCCTATGGTTACAATTTTTCCACCTAGTCTTTTATAGGCTTTCATAATCTCTAAGGTAGGATGCACCATGCCTAATCCATATCTGATACCAGATGTATTGATCTCCATGCCTTTACTGTTTTTAATGATTGCTGCTAAGATTTTTTCAATCGTTTCTTCATGATCGGTATAGTTATATCTTCTATTTTGATATCCACCATATCTAATGATATAGTCTAAATGACCAAACACGTCATACCCATCATAATTTTCTGCTGCTTCTAAACATATTTCAAAATAACGTTGATAGGCTTCTTTTTGAGTTTTACCTTTAAAGAAATCACCGTTATATAAATCAAGACCATCACAAAAATGAATCGAAGATATCACGAATTCAAAAGGGTATGCCTCTGTCAATGCTTTATTTCTTTCTTTTAAATGAGGTTGATATCCAAGTTCAACACCTAATGATAATTGAAATTGTTCGTTTTTTGCTGTTTCATTTAAATCTTTGATATAGAGGTCATAATCAATGGGTGTATCAAAAATTTCTGCAGGACTATCAAAATCGACATGATCCGTAAAAATAAGTCTTTCTATACCTAAGGTTTTCGCTTTATCAACATAGGTTTTAAAAGTTGCTTTGGGATCAGCGTCAAGTGAATAGTTTGTGTGCATATGATGGTCTATGATCTTTTTGTTCATTTTTTTTGTTGTCTCCTTTGTAATTCCTTTCTGATGTCATCAGGTTTAATACCTTGTTCAACCATAAGAACAAGTGTATGATAAGCCAAATCAGAGATTTCATAAATCAGATTTTCTTTATCTCTATTTTTAGCACCAATGATGACTTCAGCAGTTTCTTCTCCCACCTTTTTTAAAATCTTATCTAATCCTTTCGTAAATAAGTAATTTGTATAAGATCCTTCAACGGGATTATTTTTTCTTTCTTCAATTGTAGCATAGACTTCATTGATGACAAAAGACTTTTGATCAACCGCTTCACTTTCAAAGATAGGTTCAAAAAAACAAGAACGATGCAGTGTGTGGCATGCCACACCTACTTGATCAACTAAAAGTAAAAGAGCATCTTGATCACAATCATAATACATTGATTTGACATATTGAATATGACCTGATGTTTCACCCTTTTTCCATAGAGACTTTCGACTTCTGCTATAGTAATATGCTATTTTTTCTTCGATTGTTTTTTTAAGTGCCTCTTCATTCATATAGGCAAGCATTAAGACTTCCTTTGTGTCATAGCTTTGAGCAATGACAGGTATCAGTCCTTCTGCATTAAATTGAATATCTTTCATATATAACACCTTATAAACGGACGTTGATGCCCGCATCTTTCAAATAGTTTTTTAAATCCTGAATCAGTATTTCTTTATAGTGGAAGACAGATGCTGCAAGCACTGCATCCACATCCGTTTTTTCTAAAGCTTCTAAAAAGTGTTCTTTTTTACCTGCTCCACCAGATGCAATAACAGGAACATTGACGGCTTTTGTAAGTAAGGATAAGAGCTCTAAATCATAACCATTTTTCATACCGTCTTCATCAATTGAGTTGATACAGATTTCACCAGCACCAAGTCTAACGCCTTCAATAGCCCAATCGATGGCATCTAACTCTGTTTTTTTTCTGCCACCTTCTACATAGACTTTGTATGAGCCATCAGAATCTTTTTTAGCATCAATCGATAAGACAACACATTGGTTACCAAATTTCAAGGAAGCTTCTTTAATGAGGTTTGGGTTTTTCACAGCACCTGAATTAACCGATATTTTATCTGCACCTTTTCTTAAAATCTTTGTGAAATCATCAATCGTCTCTACACCACCACCCACACAAAAGGGGATGTTGATACTTTTAGCAACCATAGAAACAAAGTCTAATGAGATTTCTCTTTTTTCATGTGATGCAGTAATATCATAGAAAATCAGTTCATCCGCACCTTTTTGACTATAATATGCACCTAAGAGGACTGGATCATCAACATCTTTAATTTCATCAAATTTTTGGCCCTTGACAACACGTCCATCTCTTACATCTAGACAGGGGATGATTCTTTTTGTAAGCATTGTAGTGCCTCCTCTAAATTCATTTTTTTCTCGTATAACGCTTTACCTATAATGGCTCCATAAAGACCCATTCGGTTTAATCTCTTTAAATCATCAATTGATGTTACACCACCAGATGCGATAATGTTTAA
>JAFGTI010000035.1 GCA_016934175.1 Acholeplasmataceae bacterium
GCAACATTTTGCCCTAATTGTAAACAATTTGAAGATAACCGTTTAATTGAAGCATTTTGGTCCAATAAAATTACAAGAAAATATCCTACATGGATTAAAGTGGTCGGTGGTAATAAATCAACCATGTTAACAGATGTTGTAACTGCTATTAACGCATCTAGCGTTTCTATCGTTGAAGTTAATGCATTGACAACAAACAACCTTGAGATGATAATACGTATTAAAATATCCATTACGAATACACAGGTTTTGCAACAGTTAATGGTTAATCTTAGAAAAATCAGTGAAATTTATAGTGTAGAAAGAGATTTCAAATGAGATGTATAGTACAAAGAGTCAATCAAGCTAGTGTAAAAGTTGATCAAAATATTTTAGGAGTCATTCTAAAGGGATATCTTATCTATGTGGGTATACACTATAATGATAATGAAGAAAACGTCATTAAAATGGCAAAAAAAATACATGCCTTGCGAATCATTGAAGATGAAAATGGTCGTATGAATCTTAGCCTTTCTCAAGTTAAAGGACAGATTTTAGCTATCTCACAATTTACGCTTTATGGAGATACAAAAGGAAACAATAGACCTTCGTTTATAGAGGCAGCAAAGCCAACTAAAGCAAAAGAACTTTATGAATTATTTATTACAGAACTTCAAAGAAATTATCATGTTGAACAAGGTGTATTTGGTGCACATATGGAAATATCATCAATTAACGATGGACCAGTCAATATCATCATTGAAATTTGATTGACAAATATGTGCTTTTGAGTTATCATGTTTATGTAACTCAATCGTCTGTGAAAAAGGAAGAATTCATTGATTTTTTTTAAAGCGATGGTGAAATAGTGTAAGCGCCAAAAAATCAAGAATTGTGACACCTTTGGAGACAAAAAGTCATATGAGGGCTAGAATCATTCTAGAACTAAGGTGGTACCGCGTATTCATTACGTCCTTAGATATTTTTAAGGACGTTTTTATTTTATTGGAGAAACAATGAAGAAACCATATAAAAAAATGCCAACTATAAGGTTTGGCGACTATCAACTTAGAACAATTAAAAAAAGTGATGCAAAAGATATGTTTGAGTATGGAAGGGACCGAGATGTTACTAAATATCTTAATTGGGGTCCATTTGTGCTTGAAAGCGAAGCTTTGGATTCAATTAAACATATTTTTCTGCCAAGATTAAGAGAACAATTACCCATTGGATATGCAATCATTGATACTAAAAAAACTAAAATGATTGGAACCATTGATTTTCATAGTAAAATAAAAAGTGAAAAAGGTGCTGAAATAGGATATGTCATTCATAAGGATTACTGGAATAAAGGAATCATGAGTGATGCATTGAAACAGGTGATTAAAGTTGGTTTTGAATATCTTGATTATCAAGTGATTCGAATTAAACACTTAAAGACAAATGTTGCTAGTCAAAAAGTAATTGAAAAAGCTGGTTTCAAATTTGTTAAATCCGAATCTTATTTTTTAGAAAAAAGAACAGCAATTATAAAAGATCAATTGCTCATATATGAGCTATATAAGGAGGATTATTATGGCAATAAATAAAATTAAAGGGACCTATGATGTTCTACCTAATGAGTCGTATCTATGGCAAGCATTAGAACAAAAGATAAGAGATATACTTGGGCTCTATAATATGAAAGAGATGAGAACACCTATCATGGAATATAGTGATGTTTTTCATCGTCATACTGAACTCTCTGATATGGTCACGAAGGAGACTTATAACTTTGATGATCGTGGTAATAGAAAATTAACACTAAGACCTGAGGGAACTGCAGGTATTATTCGAAGTTACGTTGAAAACAAATTATACACTTCGCAAGAACTAGAAAAAGTATATTATATTGGTCCGAACTTTAGATACGAAAGACCTCAAAAAGGTCGGTACCGTCAATTTTATCAATTTGGAGTCGAAGCTATTGGAACAATTGATCCAGCTCTAGATGCTGAGTTAATAATTTTAGCATATGATTTTATCAAACGTCTGGGTTTAAAGGGTGTTCGTGTAAGAATAAATAGTTTAGGAAATGAAAAATCAAGAGATACCTATCAAGAAGCACTTAAAAATTATTTTATACCTCACAAAGATGAATTGTGTGAAGATTGCAAAGTGAGATTAGAAAAGAATCCATTAAGAATCCTAGATTGCAAGGTGGATCATAACCATAAAGCAGTAAAAAATGCACCAACTCCACAAGATTATCTTGATACTGAATCAAGAGCATACTTTAAAAAGGTATTAGATCATTTAAATATCACAAAAATTAGTTATGAAATCGCTCCAAAGTTAGTGAGAGGGTTGGATTACTATAGTCACACTGTATTTGAAATTGAAGCTGATATTGAAGGTTTTGGAGCTCAAAACGTACTTGGCGGTGGAGGAAGATATCAAAATTTAGTCTCCGAACTTGGTGGGCCAAATCTAGGTGGAATTGGGTTTGCATTTGGAATGGAAAGATTACTTTTAGCTTTAGAAGCTGAAAATGTGGATTTTGCTAAAGAAAAGGAATTGGATGCTTATGTCATTGTTTTTGATGAAAATTTAAAAACTATTGCAACCAATATTTTATATGAGCTAAGATTAGCAAATTTAATATGTGATACAAATTTCACACAAAAAGCTTTTAAAGGACAATTAAAACAAGCTTTAAAAATGAAGGCTAAATATTTAATTATTTTAGGTGACGAAGAATATCAAAAAGGTGTTGTCGGTATCAAGGATACTAAAACAGAGCTACAAGAAGAAGTGTTAATTCCTAAAATTAAGAAATATTTGTTAGAAAAATTGGAGAAATAAAATGAAATATACACATCACAATAATGAATTGAATCATCAACATATTAATCAAGAAGTATATCTTAAAGGCTGGGTTGCTAAAAATAGAAACCTTGGAGGATTACTCTTTCTCGATTTAAGAGACCGTTTTGGGATAACACAGCTTGTTGTTAAACCTGGAAATCAATTTTATGATACAGCATTAAAAGTAAAAAATGAATTTGTTATAGAAGTCAAAGGGACTGTTATCGAAAGAGAAAGTAAAAATAAGAATATGAATACTGGGGATATTGAAGTTGAAGTCAAAGAACTTGTTATTTTGAGTTCTTCTGAAACACCTCCAATCATTATTGCCAATGAGACAGATGCTTTAGAGGAAACTAGACTGAAATATCGTTACCTTGATTTAAGAAGACCAGTGATGCAGAATTATATGGTTAAAAGACATGAAATCACACAAGCAATTAGATCGACCCTAGTCGAAGAAGGGTTTTATGAGTTGGAAACACCAATTTTAGGGAAATCAACACCTGAAGGGGCTAGAGATTATTTGGTGCCTTCAAGACTTTATCCTGGGTCTTTTTATGCACTACCTCAATCACCTCAAATCTATAAACAGCTTTTCATGATTGCAGGATTTGAAAAATATTTTCAAATTGCTCGTTGTTTTAGAGATGAAGATTTAAGAGCTGATAGACAACCCGAATTTACACAAGTTGATATAGAAGCATCTTTTGTCAATGAGGAAGACGTTCAGACATTAATCGAAAAAGTTATGGTAAAAACTTTTAAGAAAGTATTAAATGTAGATGTTGAATCACCATTCATCAGAATGTCATTTCATGAAGCGATGGAAAAATATGGGACAGATAAGCCAGATATTAGATATGAATTATTGATTAATGACTATACTAAAATATTCCAAAAGATTGAATCACCGTTATTCATAGGTAAATCATATATTAAAGGTATTCTTTTAGATAATGGAGGCCACCTTTCAAGAAAGAGAATTGATGGATTAAGTGCGCTTGTGAAAAAAAATCATGGTGAAGCTCTTCTCTATCTAAAAAAGAGTGATGGTGTGATAAGTGGAAGTATCACTAAATTGATGACTGAAGAACAAATGAATTCACTTAATTTAGTAGATGGTCAAATTTTATTTATAGTTCCTGGAGAATTTGAAAATGTCGCATCTTCATTGGGCGCTTTAAGAATAGAATTGGCAAATGAATTTAATTTGATTCCAGAAAACACATATAAATTCTTATGGGTTGTTGGATGGCCATTATTAGAATATAGTGAGGAGGAGCAAAGATATTATGCTAAACATCATCCATTTACAGCTCCAGTAGATCCTGAAGTTTTGAAGAATAATCCTAAAAAAGCAATGGCGAAAGCTTATGATATCGTGCTTAATGGTTATGAAATTGGTGGAGGATCAATCCGTATTCATAATCAAAATGTTCAGCAACTAATGTTTGATACATTGGGTTTATCAAAAGAAGAAATCAAACATAGATTTGGGTTTTTTGTTGATGCCTTAAAATATGGAACACCGCCACATGGTGGTCTTGCTTTAGGATTGGATCGTGTAGTAATGCTGATGACTGGGACTGCGAACATCAAAGATGTTGTTGCTTTTCCTAAAACTCAGAGTGCAAAAGATATGATGATGCAAGCTCCTAGTGATGTTGATGCAAACCAATTAGATGAACTTCAAATAAAGGTGGGAAAAATATGAAAAGTATTGTATTAGCTGGAGGATGTTTTTGGGGTGTAGAAGCCTATTTTAGCCAATTAAAAGGAGTCATAGATACATCAGTAGGTTATGTTGAAGGCAATATGAGAAAGCCTACCTATGAGCAAGTTTGTAATGGTGAAGCAAGGCATGCTGAAGCATGTAGAGTATTTTATGATGAAAGTGTTATTACTTTAGACAATGTGCTTGATCATTTTTTTAGAATAATTAATCCATTTACATTAAATAAACAAGGACATGATGTAGGGTTTCAGTACCGAAGTGGAATTTATTTTGATGATGATGAAGATGAAATAGTAATTAGAAATTTCATGGAAAAATATTTTAAAGATGATTTAAATAAAGTAGCAACCAAAGTAAAGAAAAATCTAGATTATGATCTTGCAGAACTTTATCATCAAAACTATTTAGATAAAAATCCAGGAGGGTATTGCCATGTAAATCTTGGATTAGCCAAAAAAGAGGAAGTGAAATAATGCGAAAAGATTTTATTACTTGGGATCAATATTTCATGGGAGTAGCTAAACTTTCATCGTTACGAAGTAAAGATCCAAGCACCCAAGTTGGTGCTTGCATCATTAATCAAGATAAGCGTATTGTTGGGATTGGATACAATGGTCTACCTCAAGGTTGTGATGATCAAATTTTTCCATGGGCAAATGATGGAGAATATGTAGAAACAAAATATCCTTACGTTGTTCATGCTGAAGCAAATGCAATTTTAAATGCTACAACAAACTTGAAAAATTCTAGTATTTATGTCACTTTATTTCCTTGTAATGAATGTACAAAATTGATCATTCAAAGTGGTATTAAGGAAATTATTTTTGAATCTAACAAGTATCAAGACTCAAAAGAACACCAAGCTGCTGTTAGAATGCTTAAAGCTTCTGGTGTTAAATACCGACAAATTGAAGTTGGAGAGTTAAAATATGAAACAATTCATCAAGCAATATAAAAAAATACTTATTATATTAACATTTCCATATGTTTATATGCTTTTTGTTCTGATTGCTCCGACACAACAGGCAGTTGTAGCGCCGGGTGGTACTGTTTCTGTGGCAGAAAATATCGAAATTGATGGGATTGAGATTCTAGACAACTTTAATACAGTCTATGTTTATTCATATTCACCATTAACACCTTTTCAATCTTGGGTTTTGGTCAATGATGATACGATGCAAGTCTATCCCATGACCGAGCGACAAAAAGATTTAAGCATGCAAGACGAATATCTTCAAGGACAAGTAAGTAAAAAAGTTTCATTTAATATTGCATTAATCAAAGCCTACGAAATAGCGAGTAATGAAAATGCAGAAATATCAATTAATTATCATTATGAAGGGTTATATGTTTATTATCGTCCAAGCCGAATGAAAGATATGCAAATCGGAGATCAAATTGTTGCAGTAGATGGTCATATTTATTCTGATTATACACATCAAGAGTTTATGACGCTAGCAATGGGCAATAATGTAGAATTTACTATTCAGAGAATTGAAAACGAAGAAGTGCATTATTATACAGTAAATTATCACCATTTATCAGGAGAAGAAACACTACTATTTTATGGCTGTTATGTCATTGATGATGCTTCACCTAATTACTCATTTCCTGGTTTGAACAGTCTTATAGGAGGACCGAGTGGAGGGCTTTTACAAACACTTGATATTTATGCAAGTTTAGTAAATATAAACATTTCAGATTTGAAAATAGCAGGAACAGGGACCATAGAAATAGATGGAAACGTGGGAAGAATTGGTGGAATTACACAAAAAATGTATACTGCAATTTATAATAATGTTGATGTTTTCTTCATCCCAGCATCACATTATTTAGAAATTCCAGATATCGATTATCCCTTTGAAATCGTCCAAATTGATACCATAGAACAGGCGGTTAATTGGCTTAATGAACAGTTTAATTGATAAAGTATTTAAATTTTTTCATCGTTTTATTAAACTTGTAAAGATGATTGATAAAAAAACTTCGATGAAGCTTGTTGTTAAATCGGTTTTAAGTGCGCTTTTGATTTCGCTTTTAATTGTCCTCATACCAGCATTAGTCATGATCAACATGTTTATATATACTAAACTTAAGTTATTGATTTCTATTTTTCTCGTAATATTGATTATGGGATGGAGTTTTTTGTATTATTACTTTTATTATCGATTATTGAAAATATACCATCCATCAATTTGTGATATCAACACGAAAATTCCACAACTGACTGAAAGTGTTATTGTTTCTTTATTTTTTATGATACTTGGTATTGTTGTACTATCAATTGTTTTTTAGGAGGATTTTATGCTTATTGGAGCAATCATTATTATTTTCACAGTAGTCATTGATATAGTTACTAAGCAATTAGCTCAATCATTGATTCCAGATTTAGTTGCTAGTAACCAAGGTGACATCGTTTTAATTCCCAATCTCTTACAACTTAATTATCATGAAAATTTTGGTGCTTCTCTAGGCATTTTTGAAGGAGAACAGTTATTTTTCATGTTTATTACAATAGCTGCATTAGCAATATTCGGTTATTTATTTACCCAAAGTGATTTTAAAAACAAGAAAGTATTTAGTCTATCGATTGCCTTTTTTATTGGTGGAACATTAGGAAATGCAATTGATCGAGCACTTTTGGGTTACGTCATTGATTTTTTACATTTCCCATTTTTAACACCCATATTAGACATTGTTAATTTAAGTAATTTTTACAATAATTTTGCAGATTTATTTCTAAGTGCTGCAATCGTTTTATTTGCTATTGACTTATTTATTTTTGAGCCAAA
>JAFGTI010000036.1 GCA_016934175.1 Acholeplasmataceae bacterium
CTTACTTAATAATTTCATTTTCTATCTCCTCTATGTTTTGCTAGTCTACTGAACATATAAATCAACTTTTTTGAAATTGCAAGAGTGACTTGCGACATTGCAATTAAAATAAATGTTGCTAACGATACACCAATTAAACCAACACCTAAAAATCCAATAATCTCATTCTGCCCTAATCCTGATGAAACCATACTTATAAAAATAACAATCATCCCAATGACACTTCCAAAAATTGTAGCAAACAATGAGATAATCAAAGATACAAGTACAATAAGTACAATCACATATGCAAATCCTAAAGGAATAAGCAGCGGTGTTGATAAGAGAAACTCTAAAAGTTGTTTTGAACTTTTTGCCATAGATTTATAAGTATCATTAGCTCTTTTCATGACAACATCAGTTGTCATTGATTTTGCTATCTCCTTTGCATCATAATCACTTAAAATATCATCAATATACTCTCCTTGATCCAATCGTTCCTGTATCATTTCTTCATAATAAGAAAGAATATCTTGAACTTCTGACAAATAAAATCGCATTTTTAATTCTCTTTCTAATTCTTTCAACCAAGTTTTCATAATTTCCTCATTTCATCAAGATATCGTAAATTTTACGAATGTCTTCCCATTCAAGTAAAAATTCATCGATATGCTTCTTTCCTATTTGTGTGATTTTGTAATACTTTCTATTTCTTCCTTGAAATAATACATTGTAAGTATTCAACTCATCTGCTTTCTCCAACCGTCTTAAGATGGGGTATAATGTAGATTCGCTGATATCGATATATTGTATTAAGTCATTGACAATCTTATATCCGTAAGAGTCGCTTCTTGTTAAGATGGCTAATACGAATATTTCTAATACACCTTTTTTAACTTGTTGTTTCATATTTTCACCTCATACTGCCTTATGTCTTATATTATACATTGCATAGTATTGATTGTCAACAAAAAAAGTTCATTTTACTGAACTTTATTCTGATTCTTTAGAATCACTTTTTCCTGATGAAGATAAATAGCTAATTCTTTCTGCTACAACCTCAAGCATATTGAGTTTTCTTTCGTCACCCAAATCATATTTCCAACTCTGAATTCTCGCTTTTACAGCAATCATAACACCTTTTTTACAATAAGACTCTATCGCAGTCGCTAACCCCTCCCAAACAGTAACCTTAATAAAGTCTGTATCGTAATTCCCATCCATATTTTTGAATGTTCGTTGAACTGCAAGTGTTATATCACTCACTTTTCTTCCATCTTCAAGTATTTTCGTTTCTGGATCATGTGTCAAACGCCCAATAAGTATCAATTGATTTAGCATACTATCTCCTTTTTTTTATTTCATTATATAAAGAGAATCATAAAATTCATAATTGCCAAATCGAAGGTTAATTTATAATTATTCAGGGATTATATAAACATCGATCTAATCTCTAAATTTATATACTATTATTCAGTATTAAAGCTCCTTATTACAAAAAAAAGCCTTATTTGGCCTTTTTGTAAATGAGCGTTGAAATATATTTTTTTTGAATTCCTTTAAGTTCATCTATCATTTGTTGATAAGTCACATCTTTAAGTATATCTAAAACTTCATATAATGAAGATCCCATGTGATAATACTTACCATATAGATATGCTTTTGTTTCTAAATTATTTAATGCGAAAATGAATTGACCTAAATATACTTTTTTATACCGTTCAAATGCATCTTCACTAACCAATTTAGGCGCATCAACAGTTAAAATATCAATGAGTAATTTTTTTAATTTATGGACTTTTTTCGATTCAGCATAAATAATAATGTTTTCTGCATTTTTTTCAAATGTTGAATTCACAAAAAAGCTTTGATTTATCATTTTATCTTTAATTAATTTAGCATAAGTTGCAGATGAAGCCCCCAAAAGGATATTAAGTAGTAAAGATACCATCATCTCTTTTTTAATTTGTTGGGTACTTGACAAATGTGAAGGACTTAATTTCACACCAATCATTAATTTATTTATTCCTACTTCTTTAATTTCTATTTTTTGCTTTTCAACAAGACGCTTAGGTTCTTTGGGGTATATTGTCTTTATTTTTGCTTTCTTTGCTGGATGTTTTAAGTCATAATCTTTAAAAAATTTTTTTAATGCTTCAACATCAACTTTACCCGCAATAGTCACTAATCGATTAGATGGGTGATAAAAATTATGATAAGCATTCAATAATACATTAGGAGATATTTCTTTGATTGAATCAAGTGTTCCACCAATATCATATTTAAGTGGGTGATTAAAGTACATCATTTCCATTAATTGATTTTGCATTTCAATATTTGGATCATCTAAATACATTTTGAGTTCTTCGCTGATAATATTTTTTTCTTGATTGACGTTATCTTCTGTGAAATAAGGTGTATCTATCATGTCAAATAGATGTGTTAAAGCATCAGTTACATTTTGAGTAGCTATAAATAAATAGGATGTTTGACTGTAAGATGTCATTGCATTTGCTTCAACTCCCAGCTTAGAAAATTCAAGAAATGCATCACCTTCTGGCATTGCAAATATTTTATGTTCTAAAAAATGAGCAGTTCCACATGGTGTTTCGATGATATCTTCACCATTTTTATATTTTAAATTGAGTGCTCCAAAAGGAATGCTCAATTCAACATATGTTGTAAAATAAGGTTCATTTTTAGGTAATATATGGACATGCATACCATTTTTCAGTTTGAGTACAAAAACAGTTTCATTAAATTTTTCATAAACTTGTTTTGTCATCTTGGCCTCCATAAAGAACATAAATCGTGTCTAAAGTAATCTTTCTTAAGGATTCTTCAACATCTTTGATTGTTACGTTTTCGATAGCCTCTAAACGTTGCTCTATTGTTTCATTATGATTCATCAAATCACGAATAAATGCTCTTTTCGTTAAAAATGATTGACTATCAAGGCTACTTTTAATCTGATATTCGTAATAGGCTTTGGCATTTTTTAATTCATCTTCATGTATTCCATTTTCAATTAATTCAATAACTAGTTCTTTAATAGCGGTCAATGCACGATCCTTTTGTAGGTGATCAACACCACTACTAATAATTAAAACACCTTTATAAAAATCGTAACTTGAGGAAATATCATAACATAATCCTTCTTTTTCTCTAATGATTTTAAATAGTCTACTTTCTGGATATCCACCTAATATCGTATCGAGTAAAACTGCAGCATGAAAAAGTCGATCTTCCCTAAAGACTGGAAAATGATATCCTAATTTAAGGATTGCTTGTTGCATTTTCGTTTCTTCTTCAACGATTAATAATTCTCTACTTGGTCTGAATTTGGCTATGAAAGGATGTTCCATATGACTATCATGCAACATCATACTTTCAATTTTTTCTATATGCTGATTACTAATTCTCCCATTAACAATCATTTTTTTTGAATTGTTTAAAAAAACATCTTTATAGTATTGATATAGTTTTTGAACTGTGAGTTTTTTTATATCTTTTAAACTACCACTAATTGGATATCCATATGAATCGTCTTTGAAAAAATGTTCATAAAATTTCGTTTGTGCATACAATCTTTTCTTATCGTAAAGCGTTTCCCATTGTTCAATAATCATTCTTTTTTCTTCAAGAAATAAATCTTCATTAAATAAATCATGTTCATAAAGGACTTGATTAAGTAATTCTAAAGCATCATTAATTAAACGATCATCATCAACAATAAGTGGATCAACAATTGTCAAAACAATGCTAACAACAGATAAATTACCTATTCGCTCAATACGCGTCTTAAAATAAGCTCCGTATAAATCCTCAAGCTTTTCATTCATTTTCGTTTTATTGATATATTGATTCGTATGTGAGGTTAATAGTCTAGGCAACAAAAAACGATACACACTAGTTTCTTCTTTATCCAAATCTGTAAAGTAGATAGCGAATTGTATCGTTTTAAAATCGTTCTTAATCAAAAGCATTAGATACTATTTAGCGCAACTTCCATCATTTTTGTAAAAGCTTCTTGACGTTCTTGTGACGATGTTGCCTCATGCGTCACTAACGAATCAGAAACTGTAAGTAAACAAGATGCTCTCTTTTTTAAAGCTTTTGCGTTAGCAAATAATGCAAAAGATTCCATTTCAACTGCATCCGCACCATATTTTTCATGAATGTTTTTCCAATTATCTAGATTTAAATTATAAAAAACATCTGAAGAATGAACTGTTGATGGATGTAATTGAATATTAAGTTTTTCTGCTGCCCTTTTAATTTTATTATTTAATGCTTTATTTGCTGGTAAAATCTTACGAGAAGATACACCCATCGTCTTAGCGTAACTTGATTCTGAGAATACTTGTTCAACTAAAACAACATCATATAATTTTAATGCATCACTATATGCACCACACGATCCAATTCTTATTATATTTTCTACACCATAAAAATTGTATAATTCATAGCTATAAATTCCGATACTTGGCATGCCCATACCCGAACCCATTACTGTCACTTTTTTCTTCCCGTAATAACCTGTAAATCCCCACATATTACGAACGTTATTAATTTGCACAACCTTAGTTAAAAAGTTATCTGCAATATATTTCGCACGTAAGGGATCCCCTGGCATAAGTACAGTTTTAGCAATTAAATTTTGATCTTCTAAATCAATATGAGGTGTTGGTATCATTTTTATCTCCTTTTTTATTTACAATGTCTACACCATTAGATGTACCAATTCTTGTTGCTCCGGCTTCTATCATTTTCATAGCATCTTCGTAGGTTCTTACACCACCGCTTGCTTTGACTTCTGCACGATCTTTGACAGTATCTTTCATTAGTTTGACATTTTCAAATGTTGCACCACCAGTTCCAAATCCTGTAGAAGTTTTAACAAAATGTGCTCCAGCTTCTACAACAAGCTCAGATACTTTGACGATTTCTTCAGGTGTTAGGTAACATGTTTCAATAATTACTTTGACTGTGCGACCTTTACTATTTTTAACAACGCCTTTAATCTCATTTAATATTAAATCATAATTCTTTGATTTCAAAGCATAAATATTAATAACCATATCAAGCTCATCAGCGCCATCATTAACTGCTAATTCGGTTTCGTATGCTTTCGCTTCTGAAACATGCGTTCCATGTGGAAATCCGATAACCGTACAAACTAACACATCGCTATCTTTAAGCCCTTCTTTTGCATATCTAACCCAAACTGGATTAACACAAACACTTTTAAAGTCGTAAACTTTAGCTTCTTCTATCAGCTTGTCAATTTGCTCTTTTGAAACATTAGCACCCAATTTTGTATGATCAATCATTTTATTTAATTTCATTGATACACATCTCCTTTATTTTTAATCCAATAGTCTTTTCATGTTCTGTTTAGCGAAAGTGTGGTTAATCGTATTGAATTTTGTCTTCTTCATAATTTTAAATACTTTACTTGCTGTTTTTTTAGGTAATACTTTTGTCCCTTTGATAAATCCTGGAACGTCCAATAAAAATTTCTCTATCAACGGATAAGCCTCATCATAATCAACAATTTTGATTTCATTGCCGATTCGATAAAATAAATAATCGAGATATGGTGGAAATACTGTTAGAGAATGTTCCTTCCACTCAATGCCAACAACCAACTCCTTTTTTTCAGTAGTTAAGAAGTGATATCTTGGAACATAAGTTTCTAATTCCTTATAATAATTTTGTAATTCAACTTGATCATCTAAATACCTGAAAATAGAAGCAGATTTTTCTTTTGGAAGCATATGGTAGTCGGATAATATCACTGGATTTTTAGAAATATAGGCTTCTTTTAATAAGTTAAACACCTTTTGAACGACATCCATTTTAAAAGCAAGAACATCTTCAAACATTTCATTATAGATGTGAAAATCAAATCGTTCACAAACTTTCTTCACCATAAGAAATAAATGATTAGCAAAATAATCTGGCATTAAAATCTGCATCTCTAAATGGAAATTTAAATCTAGAAACTTAGGACTTAAACGATAAATATCTGGCACTTGAGACTTAGGCGTGATTAAAAAACGAGCTTCATATTGAAGTCTTGGATGGATATAGTTGAATCGAACGCTTTTTTCATCCATTTCAACTTTCATACCTTCAATTTCTTCAAAGAATGCAATCAGAAGATCCAAATCTATCTTTCGACTTTTTTCTTTAAAAAAGTGAATATTAAATTGAGCCATATGCTCACCTGCCTTATGCATCTATTCTATCATAAACACTCAACAATGGTTATTATTCAGTCTTTAGAATGTCTTTAATTTTCTTATAATCTGTACGATCGAGCATTATAGGTGTTATTGAAACGTATCCTTCATCGAAAGCAATCACATCAGAATCTAAAGATTCTTGATAGCTAATAATACTAGATTTGATATGAAAAATATCTGGACGTTCGCTTTTAACGAACTCTGCATGTTGTAATCGTAGCCCCATTGAGGTGATTTTAACTCCCTTAGGTCTTGCAAAAGTATCTCTAGGAAAATTAACATTCAAAATGCCTGCTCCTTGATAGATCTTTGATTCCAAAATTTCATCCATTATTTTTATAGTTTCATCATAAAGATAGGGCAAATTTGTATTATGCGCAGAAATAGCGATTGCATCTATTCCTAAGATTTTGGCTTCTAAAGCAGCAGCTACTGTTCCTGAATAGAAAATATCAGTTGCGATATTTTGTCCATAATTGATTCCAGATACAACCAAATCAAAATCAACATTAAATACTTTTAAACCCAATCGAGTTGCATCTGCAGGTGTTCCATCAACGACTAAGGTAGCTGTTGAACCAAAAATTGGTTCAGTCATAAAAGTTTCTATTCTGCTTCTAATTGTTATTGCATGACTTTTTGCACTTTGATGATCTTTTGGAGCAGAAACATAAACATTACCGAATGGGGTTAAAGCGTGGACCAAAATTCCTAAACCTTTAGCTTGATAACCATCATCATTAACAACTAAAATATTCATTCTTTGCTTCCTCCAATAATTTGATTACAACGATCACATAATCCATTCACATGAACATGATCAACAATATTCCAACATCTATCACATGTATGACCCTCTGCAGGAGAGACTTCAATTTCTAATTTATCCCCAAGTTTCAAGTTTACTTTTGAAACAATCAAAACTTGGTGAACATTCATATCTAGAACTTTAATAGCTTCCATTTGTTCTTGTGTAACAACAAGATTAAGTTGTGCAGCTAATGACTTGCCAATAACTTTTTGTTCTCTTGCTTCTTCTAATTTCTTAAGAATTACTTGTCGCATTTCATCAAAAATAGCAAATGCCTTAAGTAGATGTTGATCGAAATCTTTTCCAGCTTCTGGCATATGTTCCAAGTAAATATCTTCTTTTTCTCTGTATGGTAATAATTGATATGCTTCTGATGTTGTATGTGGAATGACTGGTGTAAGTAGTTTTAATAAGCCCAAAGTAATATCATATAGCGTTGATTGAATACTTCTTCTTTCGAAATCATTTTCTTTAGCAATATAAAGAATATCTTTTGTATAATCAAGATAAAACGCTGATAATTCATTCGTCATAAAAGGAACAACTGTACGATAAACGCGATCAAAAGCGTATGTATCGTATGCTTCAAGTACTTGTTTCACCAATTGTTTATATTTTAGTGTCATAACTCGATTTAATTGACCTCTCATTGAATAACTAACATAATCATCTTTTGGATTAAATCCATTTAAGTTCCCTAACATAAAACGGAAAGTATTTCTGATTTTACGGTATCCTTCAGAAATTTGGTTCATCACATCTTGACTGATTCTCACATCAGATTGATAGTCAACAGTTGCTACCCATAATCTCAATAAATCAGCACCTTGCTGTTTCATGATATTTAATGGATCAATTGTATTGCCTAATGATTTACTCATTTTTTTACCTTGACCATCTAGAACCCATCCATGGGAAACAACTTTCTTATATGGAGCAATTCCATAAGCAGCTACCCCTGTTGTTAGTGATGAATTAAACCAACCACGATACTGATCTGATCCTTCAATATATAAATCTGCAGGGTAAGGTAATCCTCTTGATACTAATACAGAATGCGAGGTTCCTGAGTCAAGCCAAACATCCATAATATCCGTTTCTTTTCTAAACAAGCCATTAGGACTACCTGGATGACTATATCCATTTGGAAGTAGGTCCTTAGCTTCTCTTTCA
>JAFGTI010000037.1 GCA_016934175.1 Acholeplasmataceae bacterium
GGTAATTTCATCATTTAATTAAAAACAAATAGAAATAAAAAAATCCCATCGGTCATATGTTAGCATATGAATTGATTTGGGATTTTTGGATAAGTGATACAATCGCAAAAAGAATTATAAAAAGAAGACTATTAAAAAAGCAAAAGAATTATCAAAAAAATAAAGCGTTTTTTCTGACGTTTTATTATTATTTTTGAAATTATGGTTTATAATAGTTATAGGCAATCGAGGAGAAAAGCATGTTATTTGGAAAACACTTCGCAAAATATTACATAAAATATGCCCTATTTTTTTTGGCTGGAATAGGTGTTTTGGTCTTTGTCGACTGGATTCAGTTAGATATACCGAAACTTGTAGGACAGATTATTGATAATCTTGATTCAGATTCAGCCGATGTTTCAGCAATTGAAAGTTCCATTTTAAGAATTGCAGTTCTTGCAGGAATGATCACACTAGGGCGATTTATTTGGCGATACACCATTTTTGGTGCATCGAGAAGAATTGAATATAATTTAAGGAACGCCATGTTTGGTCACGCTTCTAATTTATCTCAACGATATTATAGTCAGGAAAAAGTTGGAGGTCTAATGGCTTATTTTATTAATGATTTAGAAGCTGTAAGACAATCTTTTGGACCTGGTGTTTTAATGCTTGTGGACGGTTTGATGCTTGGTGGATTTGCTATTTACAGAATGGCAAATTTGAATTCTAGGCTAACCTTGTTTGCAGCAATCCCAATGGTGATATTAACAGTATTATTAGTATACATTAGAAAAACAATATCAGCAATATTTAAAAAACGTCAAGAATCATTTGAGAAATTGAGTGATTTCACACAGGAAAATTTTTCTGGAATTAGCGTAGTTAAAGCTTTTGTTAGAGAAAAGAAGGAAGCCATGTTTTTTGGGTTAAGAAATAGTGATTTATATGAAAAAAACATGAATTTTGTTAAATACCTTATTGGTGTTAATATTGCTATATCATTGGGACTCAATATAATTATCTTAATGATTTTGTTGTTTGGTAGTTTCCTAGTCATAAGAACCGATGGCACAGGATTAACTCCTGGACAATTAACAGAATATATTAGTTATTTTTTCACTCTTATCTGGCCAGTTATGGCACTATCTAGATTTATTCAGATACAATCACAAGCAAAAGCTAGTGCAGCTCGTATTGAAAAATTTTTGGATGAAGAAGTCGAAATCAAAGATCTTGATGATGCCTTACATATTGATAATTTAAAAGGAAGTATATCAGTTAAAAATCTTTCTTTCCAATATCCAGATGGAAGTGAAGATGTCCTTAAGAATGTTTCATTTGAAATAAAAGCCGGTGAAATGGTTGGTATTTTAGGTAGAACGGGAAGCGGTAAGAGCAGTTTGGTCGACTTGTTATTAAGAACATATAATTTAAGTGAAGATCAAGTTTTTATTGATGGTTACGATATCATGAAACTTTCATTAGCTTCGGTTCGAAATGCTATTGGTTATGTACCACAAGATAATTTCTTGTTTTCTGACACAATAACAAATAACATAGGCTTCTCATATGAAAATCCAGATGAAGAATTTATTAAAGAATCAGCTAGATTATCTGATGTATATGATAATGTTATGGAATTTAAAGAGCAGTTCAACACAATTTTAGGCGAAAGAGGAGTTACAGTTTCAGGCGGTCAAAAACAAAGAATTAGTATTGCAAGAGCTTTAGCAAAGAACCCTGAAATTCTTATATTAGATGATTCTGTGTCAGCTGTTGATACAAAAACTGAAGATGCGATAATTTCAAATTTACATCGTGTTAGAAGAGGGAAAACTACTATATTTATTGCACACCGTATTTCAACAGTTAAAAAAATGGATAAAATTATTCTTTTAGATCAAGGACGTATATCAGCAGTAGGAAGCCATAAAGAACTCATGAAAAGTTCTGAGCTTTATCAAGATATGGTTAAACGCCAAACCTTGGAAAATTTAGTACAAGGAGGTGTGCCAATTGAAGGACTTCAAAGATAATACAAGGGAACGTAGTGATAAAGAGGTCATTAGACGTTTATATACCTATGCTTTACCTTATAAAAAAGAATTTGCACTTATTATTTTCTTGATGTTTGTTGGGATAGGGATACAATTATTACCTGCATTGTTTATTGGATATACTATTGATATCGTTCGCAGTGATACGATGGAATACTCACAACGCGTAACTTATATCTTATTAATGGGTGGAGCTTTTTTGGTTGCTATGCTTGTAGGTAATTTTACTAATTTTTATCAAAATTATTTACTACAAAGAGTAGGACAAAAAACTGTTGTCACACTTAGAAATGATGTTTTTAATCATATTGAAAATCTAGCAATTGGTCAGATTAATCAAGTTCCTGTCGGAAAACTAGTAACGCGTGTGACAAATGACACCAATACGATTTCTGATATGTATACAACAGTTGCATTAAATCTAATAAGAAATATACTTTATTTGATTGCAATATTAATTGTACTTTTTGTTATTAATGCACATATTACACTTTATGTAATCATGGTTATCCCTGTTGTTTTATTTGCTGCTTATTTATTTAGAAAATTTTCTAGAGCATCATATAGAAGAGTACGTGCTAGCCTTTCTGAAGTTAACGCCTTTTTATCTGAAAATCTTTCAGGTATGAAAGTTACTCAAATCTTTAACCAGCAAGAGAAAAAACGTAAGGAATTCAAATTCTACAGTAAAAAATTAAGAAACAGTTATTTACAAGAAATTTTGGTTTTTGGAATATTTAGACCTGTTATTTATGCCTTATCAATGGTAGGTACCATTATTGTTCTCTATATTGGTTATAAGCAAGTGATGTTATCAGCTTTAACAGCTGGGATGTTATTTTCATACTTTTACTATGTTAGAGACTTTTTTGAACCAATCCAAGAATTAGCTGAGCAATTCAATGTCATGCAAAGTGCATTTGCAGCTGCAGAAAAAGTTTTCGATGTTTTAGATACGAAACCTGATATTGTTGATGAAAGTGATTCTATTGAACTAGAGAAGTTTACTGGGTCTATCGAGTTTAAAGATGTTTGGTTCTATTATCTTGAGAATGAATGGATATTAAAAGGAATTAATTTTAAAGTTAATCCAGGTGACACAGTTGCATTTGTTGGCGCAACAGGTTCAGGAAAAACTACCATCCTTAGTCTAATCGTTAGAAATTATGAAATACAAAAAGGTCAAATACTTATTGATGGAATTGATATAAAGAGAATTAAACGTTCATCACTGAGAAAGCATGTAGGACAAATGCTACAAGATGTCTTCTTGTTTAGCGGGACTATAGCAGAAAATATTACTTTACGCGATGATGAGATCACTATGGAAGAAGTAAAGGCAGCATCTAATTATGTTGGAGCAAATACATTTATCGATCGATTACCAGAAGGTTATGAACATATTGTTCTTGAACGAGGAAATAACTTTTCAAGTGGGCAAAGACAATTAATATCATTTGCAAGAGCTGTTGTTTATAAACCAAGTTTAATGATTTTAGATGAAGCTACAGCAAATATAGATAGCGAAACAGAAGAACTCATCCAGCAATCATTAGAAAAAATGATGAATATATCGACAATGTTGATTGTTGCACATAGATTATCTACTATTCAGCATAGTAATAAGATATTGGTAATGCAAAAAGGTGAGATAAAAGAAGAGGGAAGTCATCAAGAATTATTAAAACTTGAAGGTTTATACTATAATCTTTATAAGCTTCAATATGATGAAAAAGAACCTTTAAATACTGTTACCTTAGAAACAGTTTAATTGATAAAGGACAAGTAGAGAGGAGTTTTTGAATGATAGAAAAAAAGGAATTACAGGTATTATTAAATGAAGCATTAAAAACTGGTGCAGATTTTGCTGAAATTTTTCTAGAAGATGCATTTTCATCCATTATCAGAGTAATTAGTGGCGAAGTAACGTCTATTGATCGCAGCAATGTTTATGGTGTTGGTGTTCGTATTATTTTAGGATCTGATGAGGTTTATGGTTACACAAATCATGTTACCTATGATTCAATTTTAAGTTTGATTCAAAGTTTAAGAGTATCCTTCAATGGTGAACCAAAAGAATCAATGCTACTTGGGAATAAAATACCTTTTACTAGTAATATTAAGAAACCTATGGGAACAGTAACTACAGCTGAAAAATCAGAAAAGTTACAGAAGTTATCTAATAGAATAAAAAATTATGATCCAAGAATTGTACAAGCAATTACTCAACTTTTAGAATCCGAACAAAATGTACTTATTGTGAATTCAAACGGTGTTTATCAAGACGATAAACGGACATATATTCGTGTTGTATTTATGGCAGTAGCAAAAGAAGCCGAACAAATGCAACAAGCCTACGATAGTCAAGGGCGTTTCATGGGGTACGAAATATTTGATGTGATTGATGCTGATAAAATTGCTGATGAAGTTGCTGAAAGTGCGATTAGATTGCTTTCTGCAGAAGATATGACTGCTCAAGTTATGCCAGTTGTTCTTCATAATGCATTTGGCGGAGTTATTTTCCATGAAGCTTGTGGACACCCTCTTGAAGCTACTGCTGTTGCTAAAGGTTTATCACCATTCGTTGGAAAAATCGGAGAAAAAGTTGGGTCTGATTTGGTTACTGCCTATGATAATGGAAATGTAGATGGTGCATGGGGTAAATTAAACTTTGATGACGAAGGTAAACCTACACAAAAGAATTTATTGATAGAAAATGGAATTCTTAAAGGATATTTAATTGACTATCGTAATGGAAAGAAAATGAATATGGAACCAACTGGATCTGCAAGAAGACAATCCTATAAATTTTCTCCAACATCGCGTATGAATTCAACGTATATAGCACCAGGAAAAGATAAATTTGAAGATATTATTAAAGACACTAAATATGGTTTATTCGCTAAAAAATTAGGTGGAGGAACTGTTGTTCCAGCTACTGGGGAATTCAATTTTACAGTCCAAGAAGGCTATATGATTGAAGATGGAAAATTAACGAGACCTGTGCGTGGAGCGATGCTAATTGGGCATGGGGAAGATGTTTTATTTAAAATAGATAAAGTCGCAGATAACCTTGAATTTGGTCAAGGTATGTGTGGGTCTATATCAGGAAGTATTCCTGTTGATGTAGGACAACCAACTATTCGAGTTTCTTCGATGACTGTTGGTGGAGCAGGAGGTAAGCGATGATGTATCAAAATTGGATAGAAATAGGACAAGCAAAAGGACTTACCGATTTAGAAGTGTTTGCAGTTAGAAATAAATCATTAAAATTAAGCGTATACCAAAATAAGCTTGATCAACATGTACAAAGTGATATTGAGGTAGTGACTATACGTGGGATTTATGAGAATAAACTAAGTTCAATTAGGTTTGAAAATCTATCAGATACAAACGTTTCTGAAATGCTCGATCAACTTATAGAAAATGCAAAAGCGCTAACTGTAGTTGAACCAGCAATTATTTATGAAGGCTCAAAATCTTATCCAGAAGTGAAAGATGAACTATTTGACTTTAGCAGCGTCAATACACTTGAAAAAATCAATTTGATTAAAAAACTAGAATCACTTATTTTAAAAAATCCATTATGTTCACAGGTACAAACATCAATGTATCAAGAAATCGATACACAAACTACTCTTGTAAATTCTAAAGGATTGAATCTTTCAAGACATAATACGTATGCTTATGCGTATGCTATTGGAGTATTCAAAAAAGAAGAAGATATTAAAACAGCATATGATGTAAAATTGGCAAAGAAATTTGATGAATTTCATGTTGAGGAAATGGCAAATAAAGCTATTGAAAAAGGTGTTGCAAAACTTGGTGGGAAGTCCATTTCATCAAAAGCTTATCCAACAGTATTTTCAAATGAAATGTTTTCAGATATGCTCGAAGCATTTACAGGAATATTTTCTGGTGAGGCAGCCTATAGAAACTTAACAGCTTTAAAAGATAAGGTGAATCAAAAGATAGCAAATGATGAAATTAATATTATCGATGATCCATTACACCCAGAAGCACACTTTAAGACAGGATTTGATGATGAAGGTGTAGCATGCAAAAAACGTTATGTTGTTGAAAATGGCGTATTTAAAGGATTTAACCACAATCTTAAAACAGCTTCTATTTTTAAAGAAGAACCAACAGGGAATGGATTTAATGGTGGTATATCAGTAACAAATTTCTATTTAGAACCAAAAGTAAAAAGTTTCGATGAATTGATTTCTACAATTAAAGATGGTGTTTATATTACTGATATGATTGGGTTACATGCGGGTATCAAAACAGTATCTGGTGAATTCAGTGTTCAAGCAAGTGGTTTTAAAATCCTTGATGGAAAAATTAATCATGCTGTTAAGATGATTGTTATTTCAGGAAATTTCTTCGATATTTTAAATCACATTAAAGAAATAGGATCAGATTTAAAATTTAGTCTATCGGGGATTGGAAGTCCTAGTGTTTATGTTGAATCAGTCGTAATTGGTGGAGAGGCTTAGGTCTCTCTTTTTTATTTTTTAGTGTTCCATCTTTAGTATCAGTGCTATAATATTGGTGATGAAAACATAATTGAAAATTTGGTGAAATGATGATAGAACAAAATTACAAAATAATTTTAGTAGATGATGAAGAGGAAATAAGAAATCGAATAGCAAGTAAAATTCCCAAGAATATGGGGTTTGATATTGTTGGATATGCATCAAATGGAGCAGATGCATTAGATGTTATTGAAAAACAAAAACCAGATGTAGTTTTTACTGATATACGAATGCCTTTTGTTGATGGGATAGAACTTTCGAAAACAATTAGAAAAGAATACCCAACTACAAAAATAGTTTTTATATCTGGTTATGATGAGTTTATTTATGCAAAAGAAGCTATAGATCTCGATGTTATAAGTTACTTATCAAAGCCCATCACGGCTAAAGAAGTTATTGAGTGCTTGAATAAAGTAAAAATACAGTTGGATGAAGAATACCAAAACTTATTCAATCAAGAGAAACTTGATGATGTATATCGAGCTAATTTACCCGCGCTTATTGAAAATCAATTTAATACATTACTCCATCTTTCTGCGATAAGCGATCAAGACTTGGAAAGGTTTCGCGTATTTGATATTAATCTAAGACAAGGGAAATTTATTGTTGGGATTATTGAGATTGAAGATATATTGGAGTTTTTAAAAGTTGAACAATTACGTATTTTTTTAATAAATCTTTTAGGAAAAGCTTTTGAAAATTATTTAAATCTATTTTATTTTAATTCGGGTTATGGATTGGTTTTTATTATTAATGACTACCAATTTAACCATGAAAGTATTGAGCCACTGCTTTATAGTATTATTTTGAAAAAGAATGAGTTTTCACCTATTAATATACAAATGGGTATTTCAGATATATTTGATGACTTTAAACAATTCCCTAATTATTTAATACAAGCTAAAAAAGCACTATCATACGCTAATTATCTAAATATTGGGAACGTAATTTATTATAAAGATATTTCAACGCGCAAAACAATTGAACTACAATTAACAAAAGATGAGATTAATGAAATTAGCTATACGCTTAAATTTAAATCAAAAAAAGACATTCATCAATTATTTGAAGATTTATCTAAAAATCACGACAATAACCAAAATTATTTGTTAAACAAACAATATTATGTTATTAATCTTGCAAGCATTTTTGTTGAGTTTTCTCACAGTCTGCATGTTAATCTGCGTGATTTCTTAGAATTAGATATTTTGGAGAGTTTAATCAAATATGATGATTTACCTTCAATGTTTGAGTTTTTAGAAGACTTAACCTTAAAAATAAGGCTGGCAAATATTGAAAAATCTAAAAACCAGCTTAATGTTATTTTAGACAAAACAATTTCTTATTTGAATACAAATTACATGGATTCAAGCTTGTCTATGGAAGTAGTTGCAGATACTTTAGGTGTGAGTTCCTCATATTTGAGTATGCTTTTTAAAAAAGAATTAGATACATCATTTAACCAGTTTCTTATCAAAATAAGAATGGATCAAGCTCGTGAATTGCTAAAGTTTACGCATAAGAAAATATCAGAGATTGCTTCAATTGTCGGATATAACGATGTCTATTATTTTAGTTATAGCTTTAAGAAGTATACAAAATTTTCGCCAAGGGAATATAGAAATGATCAAAAGACTTAGAAATTTATCAATATCAAGAGCATTATTCCTTATTACAATATCAATCGTTGGGTTCATTATGCTGATTTCAAGTTTTATCACTTACAGCATGATTTTTACACGTACAAATTTACTCATAGAGACAACTTCCAAAGAAATTAACAAACAAGTTGTGTTAAATTATGAAAATTATTTTAACAATGTCATTGATAAATCAAATGTTTTGCAAAAATATATTTTGACGAATACTAAGGATCAAGAAATTGATGTTTTAAAAGAATCATTTATATCTTCTGTAAATTTAGAAAAAAACATTTTAACTGTTGCTTTATTTGATACATTAGGAAATGTTATTTCATCGAGTTCAGATAGTGCAATTGCTACGAGCATCACCGATAAATCTTGGTTTATCCAAGCTATAAATCAAGCAGACATTCACCATTTCAGTAACCCGCATATTGAGGAAATATATGATACTAATAAAGAAGTTTTTTCAATTTCTAAATCTGTTCAATATTACGACTCTTTGGGAAATAGTAAGAATGGAGTTTTACTGATTAATATTGATACCACCGATTTTAGAGCTTTGGCATCAATGACGAATTTAGGTATCGATGGTCATATTGTGATTACAGATTTTGATGATGATCTTATTTTTTCATCAAAGGATGAATGCGACAGCAATGAATGTTCAAGTATTCAAGTTATTAATGATATCATCTTGGGGGGGAGACTTATCAAACTTGATAATTTAAGCATGTTTGTCAACGTTAATACAATTAAAAATACGCGATGGAGAATAGCAACATTCATTAATGTTGATAATATTGCGAATACAAAAGTGGAAGTATTGATTACCGTTGCATTGATTTTTGGTGGAACCATGATAGCAACAGCTATATCATCAGCTGCTTTTGCGACTCGGATTACACATCCTTTAAATATGTTGGAAAATCACATTAAAGTCATTGAAAAAGGTGATTTTGATACACGAGTAACTGTTGAAGGGCAAAAGGAAGTTGTTCTATTAGCAGAAGCATTTAACAAAATGAGCAATCATGTAAAAAATCTAATGAATGAGATAGTACAAGAACAACACGAGAAAAGAAAAACTCAGTTTATAGCTTTGCAAAATCAGATTAATCCACATTTTTTATATAATACATTGGATGCGATTGTTTCATTAAGTGAAACTCAGCGCAATAAAGATGTTGAGCGTGCTATTATAGCATTATCCAAATTTTTTAGAATGAGTATTTCAGATGAAAAAAATATTGTAACATTAAAAGATGAAGTTGAGCATGTTTCAAGCTACTTATTAATTCAGCAGATAAGATACCATAATACTTTTATGTTTGATTTTGAGATTGACGAAAATGTCTTCAATAAATATGTTTTAAAACTATCACTTCAACCTCTAGTGGAAAATGCAATAATTCACGGAATTAAACCAGATGAATCCTTTACTAAGATTTTAGTCAAAGGGTACGAAATTGATAATTTTATTTATATTGAAGTTATCAATGAAGGTTACGGAATAAGTCCTGAAAAACTCGATGAAATACATCAGATGATAAGAGGAAAAGCAGAATCAACTAGCATCGGATTAAAGAATGTATATCAAAGACTAAAACTCTATTACGGAGAAAGTGCTGATTTATATTTGAATAGTGTATTGGATGAATTTACAGTAGTAACAATGAAAATTCCAGAGACGGAGGGATTGGATTTATGAAAAAATTATTTATATTGATAATTACAGTCTTTCTAATTAGCTGTCAAGAAAAACCCATTGTTGTTCCTTTACTTATTTATAATATGGGTGATAACTATATGAGTGATTTTGAAAATAGAATCCAAGAATTAAATGGGACACGAGTTATTTATGAAACTTACGATTGCCAAAATTCTCAAATCATTCAAAATGAATATATCGAGCAATTAATGAAGGATAATTATCCTCTGCTCATCATTAACCCTGTGGATAGATTAAGCGTTTATGCAATTATCAATAAAGCGATAGAAACGAATACAAAGATTATTTTTATCAACCGAGAACCTTTGAAATCAGATATGCAATTAGATAGCGATTTGTATTATATAGGTGCAGATGCCAAGCAATCTGCAGAGCTTCAAGCAGAAATTGTTATGGAACTTTTTGGGAATAATCCCAATCAATTAAACACTTTTGACAAAAATGATGATGGCATTATTCAAGCTTTCATTTTAAAGGGTGAACAAGGACATCAGGATGCCGAAGCTAGAACACAATATGTTATTGAAACGTTATTAGATAATGATTTTGAAGTTGATGTATTAGATATAACTATAGCAAATTTTGATATGTTAACCGCTGTACTTGCTATGGATCAACATATCGAAAAATATGGCAATCAATTTGAAGTTGTTTTAGCAAATAATGATGCAATGGCAATTGGTGCCATAGAATCTTTAATCAATCATGAATATTTTTTAGATAGCAATGAAGATGGTATTATTGATAGAGATTTAGAACAATGGGTACCGGTGATTGGAATAGATGGTTTAGATATTGCAATAGAAATGATTCAAAATGGTTATTTATATGGGACTGTTCTCAATGATTCACAAGCAATGGTAGAAGCTATCGACGCACTGACTGTTTCTCTACTCATTAATAATTCTTTAAATGGTTTTGATTATCAAATTACAGATGGGCAATATATATGGATTGATTATCAAAAACTCATTTTTGAGTGAGTTCTATTTAATTAAAAAAAGTAATGAACTTAAGATTTTCACAAAAAAATAGTAGTATTTCTAATTTTATGAAAGCCCTTTCTAAACTATACTGTAACTGTATAATAAATACGAAAAGGAGATTAGTATGAAAAGATTAGGAATTTTATTCTTTGTATTAATGTTTGCTTTGGTTTCTCTAGCTGGTTGTGCAACAAGTACTGTTGATATCGGTATTGTACTTCCAACGAAAGATGAACCAAGATGGGTTCAAGATGAAACGAGATTTAAAGATTTACTTGCAGATTCAGATTATTCAGTAGAAATTTTATTTAGCCAAGGCTCTACAGCAACTGAATTATCTAATGTAGAAACTTTAATTTCAAAAGGGATCAAAGTTTTAATTATCACTGCACAAGATGGTGACGCTGCTGGTGCAGCAGTTGAAAAAGCGAAAGCTGAAGGAATTACAGTTATTGCTTATGACCGTTTGATTACAAACACTGAAGCTGTTGATTATTATGTAACATTTGACAGTATTGCAGTTGGTGAAGCTCAAGGTCAATACTTAGTTGATCACGCTACTGGAACTGGCAATCCATTATATTTATACGCTGGTGCAGCAAGTGACAATAATGCATTCTTGTTCTTTGAAGGTGCTTGGAATGTCCTTCAACCAAAAATTGCTGATGGTACATTTGTAATTGAAAATTCTTCAGCAGCTGTTGGATTACAAGCTAATGCAACTTTAACAAGAACTCAAATGTCAACTATTTTGGATCAAGTAACAACTAACTGGGACTTTAATACTGCTTTAAGTTTAGCTCAAACTCATTTAACAGCAGCTACTGTAGCTCAAAAAGGTGACGTGTTTATTCTAGCTCCAAATGATGGAACTGCTAGAGCAATCGCTGATGCATTTACTGCAGATACAGCGGTTACTAGTTATAAGATTACGGGTCAAGATGCTGAAATAGCTTCAGTTCAATACATCATTGATGGTAAACAATCAATGACAGTATTCAAAGATGTAAGAACTCTAGTTTCTGATGCTATTACGATGGCAGTCTCAGTGCTTGATGGTAACACACCAACAACTACTGGCACGTATGACAATGGTTCAATTGATGTTCCTGCTAAACAAACAGCTGTTGTAGTTGTTCAACAAAGCAATGTTACATCGGCATTAATCACAAGTGGTTATTACACTGCTTCACAATTTACATTTCCAAACTAAAAATTAAAATTGAGTCTAGTGGTGGTGGGGGCGTCCTCACCACTGCTTTAATCAATAAAAAAGGTGAGTCATGAATAATACTTTAGAAATGGTTAATATTACTAAAGATTTTCCTGGTGTACGTGCACTCGATTCTGTAAATTTTCAAGTTAAACAAGGTGAAATCCATTGTCTTGTTGGTGAGAATGGAGCAGGAAAGAGTACGCTAATGAAAGTTTTAAGTGGTGTCTACAAAACAAAAGAATATGAAGGAAACATCATTTTTAATGGAGAAATTCAAAATTTTAATAGTATACGTGATAGTGAAAGCAAAGGAATAGCAATTATTCATCAAGAATTAGCACTTATTCCAGAACTGACTGTGTACGAAAATGTATTTTTAGGCCACGAAATTAAAAAAGGGGCTTTTATTGATTGGAATGAAACTATCACTCAATGCAAACATTATTTAGATCTTGTAAACCTAATGGTTGCACCTGAGCAAAAAATAATTAACCTTGGTGTGGGAAAACAACAACTTGTTGAAATTGCAAAGGCATTGAGTAAAGATGTAAAACTACTCATTCTCGATGAACCAACAGCTGCACTTAATGAAGAAGAAAGTAAAAATTTATTGAATTTACTCGTTGATTTAAAAAAACATGGGGTAACTTCGATAATGATTTCACATAAATTAAAAGAAGTCATTGCTATTGCTGATACAGTTACTGTACTTCGAGATGGCAAGACAATATGCTCGTTATCAAAAGAAAAAAACGAGATAAATACCCCCATTATCATAAAAAGCATGGTAGGCAGAGAGATTAATGATGTCTTCCCTAAGAGAATCAAACACATTGGTAAAGAAATTCAATTTGAAGTAAAAAACTTCAATGCCTTTAATAAAGAATTAAACAGATGGGTTGTAAAAGAGTCATCATTTAATGTTAAAAAGGGTGAGGTGATTGGTTTAGCGGGTTTAATGGGAGCTGGAAGAACTGAATTTGCATTAAGTATTTTTGGAAATTCACTTAACTATGATGTGACTGGAGAAACTTATATTAATGGAGAACTAGTAAAAATCTCAAACCCACGTGATGCAATTAATCATGGTATTGCATATGTGACAGAAGATCGAAAAGGGAATGGACTTATATTGATACAAGATATTAAACAAAATATAACTCTCCCTAATCTCAAAGATTTATTAAAAAATTTCTTACTTGATAGTAATAAAGAAATTATGGTTGCTAATGAGTATAAAGAATCAATTAATATCAAAGCCCCATCAATTGAACAAAAAATTCAAAATTTAAGTGGAGGAAATCAACAAAAGGTATCTATAAGTAAATGGTTATATACAAATCCAAAAATATTGATTATGGATGAACCTACTCGAGGTATTGATGTTGGAGCTAAATTCGAAATTTATAACGTCATCAATGATTTGGTAAACAAAGGGTTAAGTATTATATTGATATCATCGGAGTTACCAGAGATTCTTGGCATGTGTGATCGCATTTATGTCATGAACAGCGGAAAGATTGCAGGAGAGCTTTCTATTGATGAAAGCACTCAAGAAAAAGTCATGGAATTGGCTACAAATTAAGGGGATAATATGAAAGTAATCAATAGATATTTTAAAGATTTAAATGCTGTTATTAAAGAAAACATCCGAGAATATGGCATGTTTATTGCCTTAGCAGTCATCATGATTATTTTTGCAATTTTGTCAGGTGGGTTATTTTTAAGTTCAAGAAATATCTCAAATCTATTAAATCAAACGGGATATATAGCTGTTTTAGCTGTTGGTATGACACTTGTCATTGTCATAAGACATATTGATCTTAGTGTGGGTTTCGTAGCTGGATTCTTAGGGGCAATGGCTGCAATTTTTATGGTTCAAATGAATGTACCACTTATCATAACACTTGTAGCAGTTATTATTATTGGGATTCTAATTGGACTTTGGCATGGGTTCTTAATTGCATTCATGGGACTTCCTGCATTTGTAGCTACATTAGCAGGCATGCTCTTGTTTAGGGGGGCTCTACTACAAGTTACGCAAGCAACTGGAACGATTATTATTCCAAATGATACTTTTAATGCGATTTCTAATGGTTACATACCAGATATTGTAAACATTCCCGGAATACATTTATTAACACTTATTATTGGGGTCCTTGCTGTTATCTTATATATATATAGTGATATCAAGGTTAGAAAAGATAAACAGAAATATCAGTTTAAAGTACTAAGTATGAATATGTTTGTAACAAAGTTAATTTTCGTATCTACAATTATTTTGGTTATTAGTTTTATTTTAGCAACATTTAGAGGAATTTCCTATACAGTTGTAATTGTTCTTATCATTGTTGCAATCTATCACACTCTCACCAATAAAATGGCAGTTGGAAGATACATATATGCAGTTGGTGGAAATCCTGAAGCTGCTGAATTAAGTGGAATAAGTGTTAAAAGAATAACTCTGCTAGTCTTCGGCTCAATGGGTATGTTATCAGCAATTTCTGGTATTATGTTTGCATCAAGATTAAGATCTGCAACAGTTACAGCTGGAACATTATTTGAACTAGATGCTATTGCTGCTGCGTTTGTCGGTGGTGTGAGTGCTAAAGGTGGTATCGGAAAAGTTACAGGATCAATTATAGGTGCCATCGTTATGGCTTCACTTTCAAGTGGTATGAATTTAATTGGTGTTGCTGTATCTATTCAATATGTTATTAAAGGACTTGTTTTAATTGCTGCAGTTGTCTTTGATGTAAGAACAAGAAATAAACGATAATTTTTAAGGATAATAGTTTTATCATTTATTACTTCTCGAAACTAGTCAAATGGCTAGTTTCTTTCTTTTTTTTAGGTAATACTGATTGACACCTATATAAATTAATGCTATACTTAATATGAAATTAAGGTATACCTTAAAAAAGAATGGAGTTTATATAATGCTTAGTTGGTTTATAGGTCAAGAAATTTGGTTACAGGCATTGTTAGCAACCTTGTTTACATGGGGATTAACTGCATTAGGTGCGTCTTTAGTATTTTTCTTTAAAACCATAGAAAGAAATATTTTTAATTTAGTTTTAGGGTTTGCATCAGGCGTGATGATAGCTGCAAGTTTTTGGTCTTTATTGGCACCTGCTATCGAAATGGCTGTTGAACTTGGCTTCATCGCATGGCTTGTTGTAGCTATTGGATTTGCTTGTGGAGGAATATTTTTATATTTAGCTGATAAAACAGTACCTCATATGCATCTTGGATTTAATCATGATAAAGAAGGTCTACCAACTAGACTCAAAAGAACTGTTTTGTTGGTATTTGCAATTACATTACATAACATACCTGAAGGACTTGCAGTAGGTGTTGCTTTTGGTGCAGTTCATTATGTCACAGGAGATGTTACAGGAGCAACTATGGCAGCAATAGGATTGGCAATTGGTATTGGCATTCAAAATTTTCCTGAAGGTGCAGCTGTTTCTATTCCTTTAAGACAAGAAGGAATGAGTCGCACAAAGGCATTTCTTTTAGGACAAGCTTCAGGATTAGTTGAGCCTATTGCAGGGGTTTTAGGAGCAATTTTGGTGCTTCATGTTAGACCGATTCTACCTTATGCTTTAGCGTTTGCTGCAGGAGCAATGATTTATGTTGTTGTTGAAGAATTAATACCAGAAGCACAACAAAAAGTTACACCAAAGGGTGCGCATTATGCAACTCTTGGTGTCATGATTGGATTTATTGTTATGATGGTTTTAGATGTTGCATTAGGTTAGGAAGTGAAAAAAATGATGAATAGAGCTGAAGAAGACTATATCAAAGTGATTTATGAACTGACAATAGAAAGAAAACAAGAATTAATTAAAACAACCGAGCTTTCAGATCATTTTGGGTATACTGATCAGAGTGTAAATGAAATGATTAAAAGACTTGAAAGTAAAAAATTAGTAGCATTTATTCCTTATACAGGCATATCACTCACAAAAGAGGGCGAAATCATTGCAATCAAAATGATTCGCGCTCATCGAATATGGGAAGTTTTTTTGTCTGAAAAATTAAATTTTTCTTGGGAAAATGTGCATCAAGATGCAGAAATGTTAGAACATGTCTCGAGTCCAGAACTACTTGATCGCCTTTATCATTTTCTTGGACAACCCAAGTATTGTCAGCATGGAAATCCAATACCTGATTTAAATGGTAATCTTGAAGAGTCTGCTCATTTGAGACTGACAGATGCTCAAGTGCAAGATACTTTTAAAATTACACGTGTATTAGACTCTAAAAAATTATTAAGTTTTTTAAATGAGCATCATATTAAATTGTATGATGAATACAAAATTATTAAAATAGATTCATTCACTCAAACAATTTCACTAGAAAACAAATCGAAGAAGCATCAAATTAGTATGAATATTGCTAAGATGCTTTTCGGTTATATTGTTGTATAATCAAATAAGAGAATAAACCTATCCAGTCATGACAGGAGATGAAATATGTTAAAAGATCTAATTAATAATGGTAATAATGAACAAATAACTGAATACATAAATGATCTTCATGCTCATGACTTAGCTGAAATTTTTATTGAATTAAATGATGATGAGAGAGATAAATTATACAGTTTGCTATCTAGTGCAAGATTAGCTGAGCTTGTTTCATATTTAGAAAGTGATGATGCCGCTGAAATCCTCAGTGATTTTGATATCAAAAAGCAAAAAGAATTATTTGAAATGATGGAACCAGATGATGCTGCAGATATTATTGGAGAGCTTGAAGATGATGAACAGGAAGAATTATTAAAAGTATTAGGAAAAAATTCAGATGTTGCCAGATTAATTCAGTATGATGAAGATGAAACTGGATCTGCTATGACAACAGAAATTATTGTCTTAACTACTGATATGGATGTTAAACAAGCAACTAAAAAAGTCATGAAAGAAGCAGCTGATGTAGAATCAATTAATACTTTATTTGTTGTTGATTCAAATCAACAATTCTTAGGTGTTGTACCCCTCATTGCCTTAATAAAAGCGAAAACTCCTTGCATGGTTTTAGACATTGTCGAGCAATCTCCATTTGTTAAAGATTATGACTTAATCACTCAAAGTTTAGAGGCGATTAATAATTACGGTATTTTTGAAATGCCTGTTTGTAACGAAAATCAACAATTACTCGGCATGATTACTCTAGATGATGCCCTAGATTTATATCAAGAAGAAGCACAAGAGGATTTTGAAAGACTTGCTGGTCTTCCAGAAACTATTGATAGAACACCTATTAAAACAGCTCTTCACAGATTACCTTGGTTGGTATTATTACTTGCTATTTCGGTACCTATTGCGCTTATCTCATCACATTTTCAAGATGTCATAACAGCTGTTGCAATTCTTATCATTTTTCAACCGTTGATCTCTGGTTCTGCTGGTAATGTAGCTACGCAAACACTTGCAGTTACATTAAAAATGTTCTCAACGAACGAAAAAGGAATTTTCTTTAGTTCAATCAGAGAAATTCTTACAGGTATGATTAACGGCCTTGTTATAGGATCAATTGCTTTTGGAACAACATTCTTATTTGCTTCACTTCACCCTTCAATATCTGTTGCTCCGATATCGGTTGCGTTTGTTGTAGGAGCTTCTTTATGGCTAACAGTTTTTGTAGCTCCAATCGTTGCAATCTTAATTCCAACTCTTTTAAGAATTTTTAAATTAGATCCTGCAGTAGCCTCAGGTCCTTTTATATCGACCTTGCTTGATATGACAGGTTTATCTATTTATTTTGGTCTCGCAACTCTTGTTTTTGGAGGTTTGCTATGAGTAAAAAAATAAATTTCAAGCATTCTGATGATGCACTAAAGAAAACATTTAAATCACTTCATGCATATGATCTAGCTGTTTTATTTGATCAACTTGATCATGATGAAAAAATAAGAGTTATACACCTTGTGGATTCAATGAAACTTGCTGATATTTTCGTTTCTTTGGAAGAAGAGGATCAATTAGAATTTTTTGATCTTTTAGATACTAGTAAGAAAAAATTAATTCTAAAGAATATGGAAAGTGATGATTTAAAAGCGTTTATCGAAAACATCGATGAGAATAGACAAGAAGAAATAATCAATTTACTATCAGCAGTTAAAAGAAAAGCCATTCGCTTACTTCTAGCTTATGATGAAGATTTAGCAGCATCAATCATGTCTACAGATTTCATAACGATTTCACAAGATTTACCTGTGAAAGAGGCAACTGATCTAATTGTTAAAACGTCTAAAGAACAAGATTATATCGATACGATCTATGTCATAAACGATGATAAAAAAATGATTGGATTCGTTGATTTAAAACAATTAATCATGACAAGAGGGAATAAAAAAATATCTGATGTTATGGAAGAAGATTTTCAATTTGTCTATGTACTTGATTCAATTGAAAAGGCTATTCAAACAGTTAGAGATTATGATAGAAATAGTATCCCTGTTCTTGATCAAGGACATCACGTATTAGGTATTGTTACTGCGGATGATATCTTTGATGAAATCGTCGAAAGCAGTGAAGAAGATTATCAAAAATTAGCTTCAATTTCCGATTTTGATTCAACTTCATCAGCAATAAGAAGATCAGCACAAAGACTACCATGGTTGATGATTGCTGTTGTATTAAATCTAGCAACTGCATCATTCCTTTCAATATTTGAAGTGACTCTTGTACAAGTAGCGGCACTGATATTATTTCAACCAACTATTTTAGGGATGTCAGGTAATATTGGTACACAATCTTTAGCTGTAACTATTTTGGGACTTCATCTTGAAGAAATTGATAGTAAAAAAATGCCAAAAAAACATGTGTATAAAGAAATGACAATTGCTTTTATTAATAGTTTGACTTTAGCATTAGTTGCTTTTACGTATGTCACAGTTTTTTTGACTATAGTACCCATTGGAAATCAAACACCATTACAAATTTCAACTGTAGTATTTCTATCCGTTTTTATGTCGATGTTTATTGCAGGTTCCATGGGTGCATTAGTTCCGGTTATTTTCAATCATTTTGGGATTGATCCTTCTGCTGCATCAGGACCAATTATGACAACGATTAATGATGTTATTACACTTGTGATTTATTTCGGTATAGCAACATTAGCAATTTTATAGATGCTCAATCTTCATATTTTTACCATATGTATATGGTATAATAAATAAAAAGTCAATAGAAAGAGGGAGAAAAATGGATAAGTATATTGAACTTTATAAGGAATTTAGAAAAAAATTAAAGGCATTCGAATATGTGATTTGGTTAATGAGCTGGGATCAAGAAACTGAAGCACCTAATGGTTCTGTAGAATATCGTTCTAAGCAATTTCAAGTTATTGCTGAAGAAGCATATAAATTAGAATCTGACCCAAAATATGTTGAAGCAATTGAAAAGCTTTATGAGAATTTAGATCAACTTGAAGATGAAGATTTTAAAGTTGAAATTAAAAAAGCAAATAAAGCATTGAGAATTGTTAAAAAAGTACCTGAAAAGGAATATATTGATTATTTAGTTTTAACACAATCGGGTTCTCATATTTGGGCTCAAGCAAAACAGAAAAATGATTTTGATATGTTTGCTCCTACTCTAGAAAAAATTGTTGCCTTCAATAAAAAGCTGGTTAAATATCTAGAAACTCCCGAGATGAAGGGTTATGATATTTTACTTGATATGTATGAAGAAGGGTTTGGTGTAGTTGATTACGATTTATTTTTCAATAAAATTAAGGAAGATTTGGTACCATTCGTCTTAGAAGTAACAACTAACAATAAATATAAATTTAATCGTAAACTCACGAAATCTGTATTTCCAAGCAGTAAACAAAAAGAATTCTCGCACTATTTAATGGATGTATTTAAGTATAATCAAAACAAAGGATTACTTAAAGAAAGTGCACACCCTTTCACATCGGGAGTAAGTAGTGTTGATACACGAATAACAACTCATTATTACGAAGATAATTTAATATCAAGTATTTTTTCAACAATCCATGAAATGGGTCATGGTATTTATGAACTGCAAAATGATTCTAAATACGATGATACAGCACTTCATGGTGGAACGAGTTTAGGTATACATGAATCACAATCTAGAATGTATGAAAATATGATTGGCAGATCATATGCCTTCTGGAAAGTACATTATCCAAAACTGGTTGAAATTTTCCCTAAACAACTAAAAAATATTGGACTGGATGAATTTGTTAAATTTGTTAATCAAGCAAAACGCTCTTTAATTCGAACTGAAGCAGACGAACTGACATATTCATTACATGTTCTTGTACGTTATGAACTTGAAAAAGCTATGATTAATGGGCATCTTAAAGTTAAAGATTTACCAAAGAAATGGCGTTCATTGATGAGTCAATATGTTGGAAAAAGACCAACAACTGATAAAGAAGGCGTGCTCCAAGATATTCACTGGTCAGGTGGCATGATTGGATACTTCCCAACTTATGCTTTAGGATCTGCATATGCTGCTCAAATATATCAAGCCATGAATAAAGATTTTAACATTGATGAAGCAATCGAAAATAATGATATTGCTAAAATCAATGCTTGGAGCAAAGAGCATATTCATAAATTTGCACAAACAAAGACACCAAAAGAAATTTTGCATATAGCAACTAAAGAGGATTTTAATCCTCAATATTATATAGATTATCTAAAGGATAAATTCAATAAATAACTAAAGGATAGTGGA
>JAFGTI010000006.1 GCA_016934175.1 Acholeplasmataceae bacterium
GATGCAGATGAAATCCCAAAATTGATAGAAGATTTACGAGAAGGTCTTTTTCAAGGATTTAACGTGACGACACCTTATAAAGAAGTGGTGATTCCTTTTCTAGATCGATTATCAAATACTGCAAGTCGTATTGGTGCCGTTAACACAATATATATAAGAAACGGTGAAGTAGTGGGTGATAATACTGATTATGATGGATTTGCAGGCTTACTTGAGAATTATCAAATTGATGTTTCAAATAAACGTGTTTATATTTTGGGTACAGGTGGAGCTGCTAGAGCAGCTTATTATGTACTATCGGATTTAAAAGCTATTGTGACTGTTGTTAGTAGAAATTTAGGTAAGAATAAAGAAAAATTTGAAAAAGTAATAGAATACAAAGACATTGATTCCAAGAATGTTGATATTTATATTCAAGCGACTCCTATTGGAACTTATCCTAATACGAACGTGTCTGTACTAACAAAAGAAGAGGTATCTGGCAAAACAGTGATTGACCTTGTATATAATCCACCGATTACACAGATTATGAAGGATAGTAAAAAAGGCATTAACGGTTTAATGATGCTAATTATTCAAGCAATTAAAAGTGATGAAATATGGTTTGATAGTGAAATTGAAATGACAAAAGAACTTATAGAGACATTGAAGGAAGTGATTTATGATGAATAGTTATGGTAATTTGTTTAAGATTACACTTTATGGAGAATCACATCAAAAAGCGATAGGCGTTGTCATTGATGGTATGCCTTCTGGAATATTAATTTGTGAAGCAAAAATTAAAAGTGATCTCTTAGAAAGACAATCTGGAGCCATTGGAACAACTCCAAGAAAAGAAACTGATGATTTTGAAATTACATCAGGTATTTTTAATGGTCATTCAACAGGATCTCCAATTCATTTAACAATCGTTAACGAAGATGTCAAATCAAGAGATTATGAACACTTAAAAAAACAACCTAGACCTGGGCATGCAGATTTTGTAGCAAATCTAAAATATAAAGGGTTTCAAGATTATAGAGGTGGCGGAAGATTTTCAGGACGACTTACAGCACCTTTAGTTGCTGCCGGAGCTATTGCTAAAATGATCTTACCATTTGAATTTCATCATGAGTTAGTTCAAGTAGGAACACTTACTGATATGGATCAATTAGATAGTTTTTTAGAAAAAGTTATTCAAAAAGGCGATTCAGTTGGCGGTGTTATTAAGATTACTGTTAAGAATATGATTGTTGGACTTGGAGAACCATTTTTTAATAAACTTGATTCTGAAATCGGAAAAATGATGTTTTCTATTCCTGCAGTCAAAGGTGTCGAGATAGGTACTGGATTTTCTGGTATTTCAAAGTTTGGTAGTGAATTTAATGATCAGATAATAGATGAATCAGGCAAAACAATGACTAATCATAATGGTGGAATTTCAGGTGGTATCTCTAATGGTAATGATTTAGTGGTTAAAGTTTTCATTAAACCCACTTCAAGTATTAAACAGGAACAGCAAACCTTTAATTTTGAATCTGGGCAAGTAGATCCGTTAATTATAGGTGGTAGACACGATGTATGCATTGCTAGAAGAGCAGGCATTGTTTTAGAAAATGCACTAGCAATTGTATTAGCTGATTTATACTTAATCAATAAAGTTTATCAATAAAAGGCAGAGATGCCTTTTTTGTTTTATGCCTTTTTCTTTTATTGGTATAAGTTAATATTTAAATTGTATTTCATTTCCGAGTATAATAAATATAGGTGATAATTTTGGAAGTAGGACTCGATCAGATAAAAGGTGTTGGTCCTAACACCTTAAGAATTTTAAGAAATCATCATATATGGTCAACATATGACCTTATTTTAAATTATCCAAAATCATATGAAGACTATAGTATAACCTCACTAGATAAAGCAACTGATAAAGAAACACTTACTATTCGTGCTACTATTATCACAGAACCTCAAATGTCTAGATTTGCTAAAGGAGAAAGAATAACTTTCAAGGCGAATGTTTTTAAACAGACAATAGGGGTTGTGGTTTTTGGAAGAGGCTATTTGTTAAAACAGTTAAAAGTTAATGATGAAGTTGTCATAAAAGGCGTCTATCATTTATATAAAAATCAAATTGTTGCTGCTTCAATTACTGACCTTGATAAAACAGTTCCAATCAAACCGGTTTATCATATTGAAGGCATCCACGATAGAAACTTATCAACAATTATAAAAACAATTAAAGATGAAAAACAAGTTTCCATCTATGAAACAATACCTCAAGAGTTTTTAACGAAATACCATCTGATGAATAGAGAAAAAGCTTTTTATCATTTGCATTTTCCAAAAAATCTCGAAGATATTCATGCAGCAGAAAGAAGATTTAAATATGAAGAAGCCTTCAATTTAAATTTAAAGCTAGCCGCACAAAGAATTAAAGATCATTCAAGAACTCCCAAAAATTATGACTTAGCCAAAGTGAGATCTTTAATTGACCAACTTCCTTACGAATTAACCCAAGATCAAAAAGATGCAACTAATGATATATTTAGAGATTTCAAAAAACCCTATTCAAGTTATAGATTAATTCAAGGAGATGTCGGTTCTGGGAAAACGGTAGTTGTCTTACTTGCTATTTATGCTGCAATTACAGCAGGTGAACAAGTTTCTCTTATGGCACCCACTGAATTACTTGCAAATCAGCATTATCAATATTTCTCTTCAATGCTCCAATCATGTCATATCGCTTTATTAAGCGGAAAAACAAAAGGTAAGGATCAAATGAAAGAAGCTATCAAAAAGCATGAATATGATTTAGTGATTGGGACACATGCTTTAATTGAAAATGATGTTATCTTTGACAATCTTGGATTAGTAGTCATCGATGAACAACACAAATTTGGTGTGAATACGAGAGAAGAACTCATTCGAAAAACACATTCCAAAGATGTAATATATTTAACAGCGACACCTATCCCTAGAACACTAGCGATGATTGCATTTGGTAATACACATGTAAGTTTGATTAAAGAGAAGCCACAACAACGTGTCCCAATTGAAACAAAATATATTTTAAAAAGTCAAATTGATGAGTTATATCAAATGATTCGAAATGCTGTTTCTAGAAATGAGCATATATTTTTAGTTGTTCCTGCAATTGATTCAATAAAAGTCACTGATAATATAGACTCGGTTTATGATGAGATTAGTTCTCAATTTAATTGTCCGATTTTCTTACTTCATGGTCGTTTGCCCCAGGAAGAAAAAGAAAGAGTCATGGAGAATTTTGTCTATACATCTGGCAGCATCATGATTGCTACAACGATGATAGAAGTTGGTATAGACATACCTACTGCAACGTTGATTGGCATTTATGCAGCAGAGCATTTTGGACTTAGTCAACTACATCAATTAAGAGGTAGAGTAGGTAGAGGAGATTTGAAAAGTTCATGCTATTTAATATCAGAAAAAGATGATATCGAAAGACTTCAATTACTATCTAAAATCGATGATGGCTTCGTCTTAAGTGAATATGACTTAAAGTCAAGAGGACCAGGAGATTTTTTAGGAGTAGAACAAAGTGGGTTCTTAAAATTTAATTTTTTAGATTTAGTCAATGATTATAATATCTTATTTGAAGCTCAGAAAAATGTTTTAGAATTAATTAAAAGACCAGATTTTAAAACAAATAAGATCTATAAATATTTGAATAAGACAATTACAGAGTCACTTAAGATATGATATAATGATTTATAACGAAAGAAGGGATTTTATGATACGTTTAGCAGTTGATGGAATGGGTGGAGATTACGCACCTGAGCCTATCGTCAAAGGAACTTTAATGGCACTAGAAAAATTTGATAACATCGAAATTACCTTGTTTGGTGATGAGGTCAAGATGGCACCTTTTTTAAAGCAACACGAAAGACTTCATGTTGTACATACACCACATTTTTTATCAATGGGTGAAAAAGATCCAATCAAACAGTATCGCACAAATAAAGAACTTTCTATGTTTATGGCGATGCAACATGTTAAAGATGGTTTTTCCGATGCGGTGATTAGTGCAGGACCTACACAAGCTTTAGTTGTAGGAGGGCATTTTATTATTCGCAGAATGCCAAGTATGAAAAGAGTCGCTATTGCACCTATTGTTCCATCTTTTGATGGTAGAGGTAGAATCTTATTGGATTCAGGGGCAAATGTTGATTTTAAACCCGAACACCTTCTTGATTTTGCTGTTTATGCTTCAATTATGGCGGAAAAGGTACTTAAAAGAAATAATCCACAAGTAGCACTAATTAATATAGGAACTGAAGATGGAAAAGGTAGAGAATTTGATAAAGAAACTTTTGCGTTACTTAAAGCAAGCAAAGATATTAATTTTTATGGTAATTTAGAACCTAAGGAAATATTCTTAACTGAAGCTGATATTTTATTATCAGATGGATTCACAGCAAATATTGTTATGAAAACCATGGAAGGTACAGCTAAAGGTTTGGGTCAAGTACTTAAGAGAGAAATTAAATCATCAGTATTTGCGATGATTGGTTCACTATTCATGAGAAAAGCTCTTAAAAAATTTAAGATGTCACTAGATGCATCTGAAATTGGTGGAGCATTGCTTATGGGATTTAACCATGTTGTGATTAAAGCACAGGGGTCATCTAAAGAAAAAGGATTTTATAATGGCATTCGTCAAGCTAAAGAAATGGTTGAAGCTAACGTCATTCAAATCGTATCAAATGTTTTAGAGAAGAAAGAAGTAGGTGGAGAATGAAAGCTTTATTAAAAAAGCTAAATCTCCCTTATAAAGATGAATCATTGTATGTAATGGCAATGACACATGCATCTTATGCGTATGAAAATCAAACCGAAAAAAATGAAAAACTTGAATTTTTAGGTGATGCCGTTATAGAATTATTAATGAGTGATTATCTTTATAATGAAGATTTAGACAATGAAGGAATCATGACAAAGAAGAGAGCACAAGCAGTTTGTGAAGAAGCGCTTGTTAAATATGCAAGTAAAATAAAATTAGCAGATTACATTAAATTGGGGAAGGGCGAACAGTTAAAAGGAGCAAATAGTTCTATGATTGCTGATGCCTTTGAAGCACTTTTTGGTGCTATCTATTTAGATTTGGGTTATCATGAAACACATCGTGTTTTCAATAAAATTGTCGTCCCGAATTTTAATCTTGTATGGGATATAAAAGACTATAAATCATCACTGCAAGAACTCATCCAGGCAGGAGATAAAAGAAATATAAGTTATCAAATTATAAGAGAAAAAGGACCATCACACAATAGAGAATTTGAATCTGTTGTCAAATTAGATAATCACATTATTTTAGGAGTTGGCAAAGGCAAAACGAAAAAAGAAGCCGAACAAAATGCAGCGCACGACGCTTTAAAGAAGGGTAATTATGATTCTAAAGAAATTGTATGAAGATTATGATTTAGCCATTGAACGTATTTTAATCAAAGAATATAAACGTCTTAGACTTACAATGCAAGAGATGTCTGTTTTACTTGCTTTATTTTCGATTTATAAGAGAAGAAAGACATTTTCGATTAATGCTATATCAAGAAGAGTCGAATTTAACCAAAATGAAATTGGGATATGCGTAGAATCACTGATGGATAAAGGATTTATGAACATAAAATTAGAAAAGAAAGACGCAAAAGAAAGAGAAGTTTTTGAATTAGATCCAACATTTAAGAAAATAGAAGAATTATATCAGCATGATGAAATTGATAGATTAAAACAGCTTCATGAAAATGAAATCACAGAAGTTATTAAAATGCTAGAACAAGGATTAGGTAGATCCTTGATGGGGCATGAATTGGAAAATATTAGAAGATGGTATGAAGAAAAAGAGTATACACACGAACAAATTGTAAATGCAATTATATCCTGCAAGGATCGTGTAAGCATCAAATATGTCGAACGCATACTTTCTCAAATTATATTAGAGCATGTTGATATCGATCAAGATGTTGAAAATGCTTTAGATGAAATATATAAGAAAATCAAATAATGAGAGTTAATCAAGTATTAGCTGTTTTAAATCAAATGTATCCAAACGCTAACGTTGAACTTAAACATTCCAATCATTTCGAATTATTAGTTGCTGTTGTTTTAAGTGCGCAAACAACTGATGTAAGTGTTAATAAAGTCACACCAAAATTGTTTTCTACATATCCTACACCTCAATTATTAGCAGATGCTAAAGTAGAAGATATTGAATCTATGATTAAATCAATAGGCTTATACAGAAATAAAGCAAAAAATATTAAATTGCTAGCTATGAGAATTGTTGATGAGTTTCAAGGCGAGGTTCCAAACCAACGAAAAGATTTAGAATCACTACCAGGTGTGGGCAGGAAAACAGCGAATGTTGTGCTGAGTAATGCTTTTAATATCCCAGCATTAGCGGTTGATACACATGTAGCAAGGGTTTCAATCAGATTGGGATTAGCTAAAGCAGACGATGATGTTTTAAAGATTGAACAAAAATTAATGCGAAAAATTCCAAGAGAATTATGGCAAAAAGTTCATCATCAATTTATCTTTTTTGGTAGATATCATTGTTTAGCTAAGAATCCTAAATGTAATGGATGTCCACTTATTGAAATTTGTAAATATGAAGATAAAAATATATAGAATATTTTAATAATACCTTCTTACTCCATGGGAGTGTGAAGGTTTTTTTATTTTTATATTGTAATATATTATGCTTTTTCAAAATATTTTTTGATTTTACCCAAGTAAAACTTTATAATTACTGAGAAAATATTAATGGAGGGGAATTATGAATGTAAATTTGTTTCAAATAAAGAAATTATCAAGGCAAAGGGGTAACTATGTAGCACACGAATCAAAACCTATTGGATCTGCAATAAAATTCAAAAGAACAGCAATGAAAATGACACTAGAAGAGGGATCTGAAGGAATTTGTAGTGTATCGTATTTATCAAAGTTAGAAAATAATTTGATAGATCCATCAGATCAATTCATCGATTCTCTAATCGAAAGATTTGGTTTAGAAGATTTCTATGAAGAATCAGAAGATACATATGAGGATGACCTCGAACAAATTGGAAATCATTTTATTACATCAACAATACCAGATGAAAGTTTTGTTGTAACTTATTTAGAGCGAAAAGATTACCAAGCTCAGCTGATTCAAATGGGTTATTATTCCTTACTGGAAGATGACGAACAAGCAATGAAATCATATCATGATTTAAAAACTTATATTCCACATCTAAATGATGAAGAGTTTTCGTTATTCATGATTTTTATAAACATGCAATTGTTTAAGGAAAATCGTCACAATGAGGCTTTTGAATTATTACTTTTAGCACCTAGTTTTGAAAACTTGTCTGAAAACAGTGTGCTACTATTATTAAAATGGAGATTATTAAATGCATTTAGAATGCACAAAATATCTGAAGTGCTTAATCATTATCCAATTTATGTAAATAAGGTATTAGATGTGGAATTATATCAGTTACTAAAAGAAATCAGAAATGCATATGTGCAGTTTGAGGCTTACTTTCAGCATCCAAATGATATGAAGAAAACATTATCAAAAATGTATAGTCTAAGTCAGGGTGACCGCGACTATGCACTTGCAAAATCGATGTTTCATCACCAGCATTATGACAAAGTCATTGATTTAGCAAAACCATATTATCGAAACAAAAGTCAATGGTTAATTTTATATCTCATGTCTCTTGATTATGAAAAAAAACATCAAGAAATCATCAACATATTGTCAAATTCAGATCAATTAAAAGGCTTGTGCAAAACATCAAAATTAATTATATCCCACATGAAATATAAATATAATAGTGACAAAATGCAATTACTAAATTATTTAAGAAGAGAAATCTTAGGTATTAGGCATCTTACTGATGAGTATCACGTCCTCGATTATTTAATGGTGGATGCGCAAAAATTATTTTCAAAACATCAGCATTATAAAGAAGCAGTTCAAGTTACGACACATTATTTACCCAAACTAAAAACATTGAAAAGATTTGATATATAATTGGCATTAAGAGAGAAAGGGGTATCCTGTCCCCTTTTTTTCTCATTTGATGGTGAAAACTATGTGATAAATTGACTAAAATAAAAAAATCCTATATACTTATATAGGCTAAGGAGGGGACAATATGCGTGTTATCAATTTATTTCGCTTAGCAAAGGGCTTCTCTATACTTTTCTTGATTGGCGCACTTTTAACTGTCGTTCATCAATGGACTTATTCGAATGTTCCCCTATTTACACAATACTTAATCAAAACATTAATGGCACAACCAGGAATTGCAATTGGTAATGTCAACGTAGGTGAAGTTTACTTGCCTGCTTTTTTGCTATCGTTTTTTTCTAGAACACAGAATGTCATGGAAATTGTCATGAGAATTGCAATATCTCTAATGGTTTTACAAGTCTTTAGATTTTCCTTAAGATTCGTTGAAATGTGGACTAGAGGTTTCTTACAAGAACGTATAGCAGAGAATATGCGTATACGACTTTATGGGCATATTCAAGACTTGAGTTATCAATTTCACAATAACACAGATACGGGTGATTTAATTCAAAGATGTACTACGGATGTTGAATCAACATCTGGATTTTTGTCTGTTAGAATGTTAGATATGGTAAACTTACTTGCCACCTTATTTTTTGGTGCATATCAAATGATATTAATCAATAAAACGATGGTTTGGGTATCCTTATCAATTATTCCATTTGTTGCGATATCTTCTATTATCTACTTTATGAAAATCGATAAAATATTTATGAATATTGAAAAAACAGAATCTAAAATGATGACAGTAATTCAAGAAAATCTATCAGGATCAAGAGTTGTTAAAGCCTTTGCTAATGAAGTTTTCGAAATTGAAAAAATGTCTGAAAAGAATCGTGAATATGCTGAGTCTTTAATTAAAGCAAATAAAATTGTTGCTGTATACTGGGGAACAATGGACTTTATAGGAGTCACTCAATATCTCCTAATAACCGCAATTGGTGTTTATTATGTTCAAAGAGGATTAATGGATGCTGCAGGTGTAGTAGCTTCATTATCTTTGGTTGGGATGCTAATATGGCCAGTTCGTGGGTTAGGAAGAATGATTAACGATTTTGGTAAAGCACTTGTTGCATCTGATCGTATTAATGAGATTTTAGATAAACCAAGTGAATATGACAATAACGGAACACAAACTCCAAACGTCAAAGGAGCAATTGAATTCAAAAATGTATCATTTAAATTTGATGATACAAATGAGCATTTACTAAAAAGTGTTAATTTCAAAATTGAAGCTGGTCAGACCGTTGCAATTATTGGTAGAACAGGTAGTGGAAAATCAACAATTATTAATCTTTTACTGAGAATGTATGAATATCAAGAAGGTGATATATTGATTGATGGTATTTCCTTGAAAGATATTGAAAAGAAACATATTAGAAATCAAATTGGTGTAGTATTACAAGATCCTTTCTTATATTCGAAAACTGTATATGAAAATATTGCAATCGCTCATAAAAATGCTGCAAAAGATCGTGTTTATATGGCAGCTGAAGTTGCTGCTTTAGAAAAAGACATAAAGACTTTCAAACAGGGATATGAGACAATCGTTGGTGAAAGAGGAACTACACTTTCTGGTGGACAGAAACAAAGAGTCGCGATTGCTAGGGTATTGGTTTCTGATAAACCTATTCTTATTTTTGATGATGCACTCTCTGCGGTCGATACGAAGACTGACACGATGATAAGAGAAGCATTAAAAAATAAGGATTATAGTCATACCTCAATCATTATTACACACCGCATAACAACAGCAAAAGAAGCTGATTTGATTGTTGTTCTCGATCAAGGTAAGATTGAAGCAATAGGTTCACATAAAGAGTTAAGCGAATTGCCAGGTTTATATCAAAAACTTTGGAGTATCCAAGGAAAGCTTGAAAAAGAATTCCAAAAGGAAATCGAAAGAGGTGAGGACCATGCATGATAGCGATCAAGACATAATGTATAAGGTCCAACTTGGAACATGGAAAAAAATAATAGGAATTGTTTTTAAATCTAAAAAAAGGATTTTTTTACTAATCCTATTTTCCGGTTTTGTTTCCTTGTTAGATAGTGGATTTCCACTAATTAATCGATATGCAATTGACACATTTTTTATTGGTGGAGATTATTCGACATGGCCATATTTTATCGCTGTAAATATTTTGGTTGCTACAGGATTTGGATTAGGTATTTGGGGATTTATTTATCAAGCAGGTATTATTGAAGCTGAAGTAAGCTTTGAATTAAGAAGACAAGCATTTAAAAATCTACAAATGTTGTCACATACATATTTTGATAAAACACCACAAGGGTGGATTATGGCAAGAATGACTTCTGATGCAAGAAAGTTATCACTGATTATTTCATGGGGTATCGTCGATTTAGTTTGGGCAATTTTTTCAATGATTATCATCCTAACAATACTCTATATAACCTTCTTTAAACTCGCAGTTATTATTACTATTGCACTTCCAATCATGTTATTTGTAGCTTTTGTATTCAGAAAAATTATCTTAAAACAACACCGAGTTGCTAGAAGATACAACTCACAGTTGACAGCACAGTACAACGAAGGTTTTTTAGGTGCTAAAACAACCAAAAGTTTGAGTATTGAGGATACTAATTATCTAGAATTTTCAGACACAGCACACTTGTTGAAAAGGTCAAGTGTTAAGGCTGTTATTTCTTCAGCTTTATTCTCTTCAATTATCTTAGTGATTGCATATTTTGCAGTTGCAACAACAATGATTAGTGGTAGTATTTTTGTACTTGAGGTTGCAATTACAATAGGAACACTTCAGATGTTTATTGCGTATACAATAAATTTCTTTGAACCTGTTATGGCTCTATCTAGAATCATTTCAGATTTACAAAATGCACAGGCTTCTGCTGAACGTATCGTTGGCTTAATAGAGACAAAATCAGATCTTACTGATACGCCAGAAGTTGAAGCGGTATATGGTTCGCTATTCGATGATCATAAAGAAAACTGGGAACCTTTAAAAGGTGATATTGAATTTAGAGATGTTTCATTTTATTATCTGGAAAATGAGCATATTCTAACAAATTTTAATTTGAAAGTAAATGCTGGTCAGAGTGTTGCTTTAGTTGGACATACTGGATCGGGTAAAACGACAATTGTTAATCTTCTATCAAGATTTTATGAACCTACATCTGGTACGATTTTAATTGATGGAAAAGATTATAAAGAAAGAAGTATTCATTGGTTACATAGTAAACTTGGATATGTTTTGCAAAGCCCTCATTTGTTTAGTACAACAGTACTAGAAAATATTAGATATGGACGTTTAGATGCAACTGATGAGGAAGTAATTTATGCCGCTAAAATTGTTGGTGTTGATGACTTTGTTAAAAAAATGGATTTAGGGTATCAAACTTTTGTTGGTGAAGGTGGAAACTTATTGTCGGTGGGTCAAAAACAGTTGATATCATTTGCAAGAGCTGTATTGGCTAATCCAAGAATATTGATTTTAGATGAGGCAACCTCATCTATTGATTCGGAATCAGAGATAATTATTCAAAAAGCTACAGAATTCTTATTAAATGATCGTACAAGTTTTATTGTTGCTCATCGATTATCAACCATTGTTAATTCAGATTTGATTATTATGCTTGATATGGGTAAAATTATTGAAATGGGATCACATGAAGAACTTTTAGCAAAACGCGGAGCTTACTTCGAACTTTATCGAAATCAATTTATTAAAGAAAAAGAAAAGGTATACGAAGAACTCATTTAATAAAAAAAGAAAAAAGGTATTAAATACACTATCATAAGATAGAGGTGATTTGATGTCTTTTTTATTATCATTTTTTAGTTTATTTACTATTTTAAATGCTCAAGTTGAATGGATCTATGATCAATTAAAGGTACCTCTTTATTCGGATATAGAAGAGTTTAAGTATTTACCTAAAGCAGAATTATTTATTAACGGCGTCAGCATTTATGATCCGCAAATGTATTATGAAAGAGATGCCGTTGATCATACTTTTTTTTCGGTTATATCCACGAGTTATCTCAAAACATATACAATGCGCTATAGAGTTGTATTTCCTACGTATCAAGTGAGTAACGTTCACGATATTATTTTTGATATTGTAGATGTAACATCCCCTGAAATTTTAGCAATCAAAACATTCAAAATACCTTTAGGTCAAAACAGCGTTGACTTTTATTCAGGACTGATTATTTCAGATAATTACGATACAAATGATCAATTAATCACTTCAATTAATTCAATAGAAGTGATATGGAATCAAGTTGGAATTTATGATATTTATTATCAAGTATCAGATACATCAGGAAATTATATTAATCAAACAACTACACTGGAAATATATGATTATTTAGCTCCTGAAATTATACAAAAAGAATTGTTAATCATTCCATATGAGTCCTTATTTTTATGGCGCGATTTTTTCGATGTTGAGGATAATGATGACCCATTTCCATCGGTTGTTATGAATGATTTTTCTGTCGATTATACGCATCTTGGACTATACGATATATCTTTGACAGCAACAGATCAAAATGGATTATCAACGACAAAGTTTTATAAGTTGTCAATCGTTGACAATGAACCACCAATAATTATAACAAGAAGCAATCCATTGCCAATTTCTGTTGGTTCATTTTCTGATAGTATTAATTTCAATGATTATATTTTGAGTCTAAGCGATAATTATGATGAACTGAATTTAGATGATCTTTCAGTAATGAATGATATTGAATTCGATATGATTGGCACTTATGAGATTACATATTGTATCGAAGACTCATCTGGCAATTCAGCTACCAAGAAAATGAACATAGATGTTGTTGATAATCAAAAACCGACAATTGAATTATTATCGCCTTTAGTGTTTGATGTTTTTGATGAAGAACCCTTTTATATACAACTTATTGATTTTCATGATAATTATACAGATCATGATAGTTTATCGATTAAGATTACCGAATCTGTAAAGATGAATCAAATTGGGAATTATGCTATAGCGATTGAAGTATCCGATCAAGCAAAAAATATTTCAATGTACTATGGTTATGTGTCTATCGTCGATAGAATTCCACCTGAGATGAATCAAATCAATGATATTCTGATTACGGATTTCAAACAAAAAGATTTAAATAATTATTTTGAAACAAGCGATAATTACGATTCACCAACAGATATCACTTTAATCATTGATGATCAATACGTCATTTATAACCAAATTGGATCATATCCCTTATATATTGATGTCTATGATCAATCATTAAATCATTTTCAATTTATTTCAGAAGTTCATGTTATCGATATAATTGAGCCAATTCTAAGCCTTAAACAAACAGTTTTGAATGCTGAAATTTTTTCTGAGCCGATTGAGCTATCGTTCTTTATTTTAGAAATCGATGATAATTATGACGACTTATCTATAGAAGATGTCATGATTACGGATGACATTAATTATGATCAACTAGGGATTTATCTTGTCACTTATTGTTTGTTGGATTCTTCGATGAATAAAGTATTAGAGTATATGTATGTAATCATTGATGATTTAACACCACCAAGAGTAGAATTACCTCCAATCACACTTGGAATCAATGCGTATTTCAATCCTTTGCAAGGTGTTATCACAAATGATAATTTAGATGAAGTCGAAATTCATACTTTTCCTAAAGAGTTAGATACGAGTGTTCCAGGAATAAAAGAAATCACATATGTTATTTCTGATCTTAGAGGAAATTACACTATAGGAATTAGAAAAATTATAGTTGAAGAAGTAAGTCAAGAGATATCAATAAAAGAATATATACCTATTGTTTTGGTAACAATCTTAGGTGGAGGTGTATGTTACTATATTTATAAAAAAATGACTTAGGATGAAGTCTTTGACAAACAATTAAGATTAAACTATAATGTCAACGGGGATATCATGTCTATTACAAAAGGAGATTATAATCATGGCAGATGTATTATTAGTTTATTGGAGTGGAACAGGCAACACTGAGATTATGGCAAAAAAAATTAAAGAAGGACTTGAAAAATCAAATTTAACAGTTGATATCAAAACAGTTGACCAGATTAAAATTAATGAAGTTGCTTCTTATGATAAAATAATGTTTGGCTGTCCAGCTATGGGAGTTGAGAATTTAGAGGAAGATGAATTTGAACCTTTCTTTGATGAAGCCAAACCTATATTGACTAACAAAAAAATTGCAATCTTTGGATCCTATGGGTGGGGCGATGGAGAGTGGATGGACGCATGGCAAAAGCAATTAACTTCCAATGGAGCATATCTATTTGATGAGGGGTTAAAGATAAATTCCACACCTAGTGGTGAAGAAGAAGAAATATGTGTTGCATATGGTGAATCATTTGCGAGATTTTAATACAATTTAAAAAATGCTTGCTTAGCATTTTTTTTATAATAAATGAACATAATATTGGTATAATGAGACTAGGTGATTGATGTGTTCGGAGTACTCTATTTACAAAGTTCATATAGTATGCTTAAAAATAGTATCCCCCTATCTTCCTTAATAAAGGAAGTTAAATCCGGAGGATATGACTTTATTGCATTATCAGATGATAACTTGCATGGCATGCTTGCGCTTCATCATGAAGCTAAAAATGAAAAAATAAAACCTGTTTTAGGGCTTAAGATTAAAGTCCAAACTGATCTTTCAGAAACAGGTTTTTTAGTCTATGTGAAAAGCGACGATGGATTTCAGAATTTACTCAAATTATCATTAATCAAAAATGAGAAAGATTTTGATATAAATCAATTGAAAAAACTTCAAAAAGGTTTGATATTTGTGAGTTCAGGTGGCGATTCAATCATCAATCAGGCTATTGCATCTGAAGATTATGATTTAGCCAAACATTGGAGTTTGAAATTCAACGAATACTTTGATGATTTCTATTTGGGGTTATCACTTGATACTTTTGATTTAGAGATGAAAATCGCACCCATTATTTTTCAATTATCAGAGCAAATTGGTATCAAGATGGTTCCAATTCATCAAACATCTTACCTTTCAAAAGATGATAGGGAAGTCTATGAAGCTTTGATAAAAATCGAAGATGAAAAGAACGAAATGCCTAAAGATGCAAATTATTCCTTTTTATCTAGAAATCATTTAGAGCAAATGTTTTCAGACTATCCATTTGTATTTGATACACTTTCCAAAATGATTGATTCAATTTCATATATTTATCAACTCCCACATTTTGAAATGCCTATCTATCAAGTTGAAGTGGGAACACCTAGTCAATATTTAAAATCATTAGCAAAAGTTGGACTTAAAAAACGACTTACAAAGATTCCTTCAGCAGACGTTAAAGTTTATCAAGAACGACTTATATATGAACTTGCAGTAATACATAAAATGGGGTTTGATAATTATTTTCTAATAGTCTATGATTTTGTTAAATATGCGAAAACTCATGACATTTTAGTTGGTCCAGGAAGAGGATCATCTGCTGGTTCATTAGTAGCTTATTGTTTAGGTATTACAGATGTAGATCCAATAACTTATGATTTATTATTTGAACGTTTTTTAAATCCTGAACGTATTAGTATGCCTGATATTGATATGGATTTTCCAGATAATAAACGCGATGAAGTACTACAATATGTCAAAGAAAAATATGGTAAAAATCATATTATCTCTATTGTTACCTTTGGTACATTTGCCTTGAGATCATCAATTCGGGATATAGCGCGTGTAATGAAAATTGATCCATCACGTGTTAAAGGCATTATTCAAAGAGTTATCAATGATGATGTCGATGAGACAGATTATGAAATGGTTAGGTTACTTAATGTTGCCAAAAAAATTGAAGGACTTCCAAGACATACAGGAACACATGCAGCAGGAATGATATTGGCTCACCAAGATTTAACCAAATATATTCCTCTACAATATGGATTATATGACTTTTATCAAAGTCAACTCGAAGCCAAAGAATTGGAATCTTTGGGATTACTCAAAATGGATTTTCTGGGTATTAGAAATTTAGCAGTAATAGATGAAGTCATCAAGATGATTAATGAAACAGGAGAAAATTTCGTACTTAGCAATTTAAAACTAGATGACCCTAAAACTTATCAATTATTAGAAAGTGGAGAGACGAATGGAATTTTTCAGTTAGAATCATCTGGAATGCGTGCGACACTAAGAAAATTAAAACCAAACCAGTTTGAGGATATTGTTGCAATACTTGCACTTTATAGACCAGGTCCTATGGACAATATCGATGAGTATATTGCCAGAAGAGATGGTAAATCTTTTGATTATATTCATCCAAAATTGGAACAAATACTAAAACCGACATATGGAATTATAGTTTATCAAGAACAAATTATGCGTATTGCATCAGAATTTGCAGGATATACACTAGCGGAAGCTGATTTACTAAGAAGGGGTATCTCTAAAAAAGATAAAGATATTTTAAACGAAGAAAGACAAAGATTTATCAAAAAATGTCAAACTAAGAATTATAATTCTTTAATTAGCGAACAAATTTATGATTACATTGTAAAATTTGCTGATTATGGATTTAATAGAAGTCACAGTGTGGCTTACGCACTCGTTGCTTATCAGATGGCATACTTAAAAGCAAACTATTTCCCCTTTTTCATGACAATTCTTTTATCAAGTGTCACTGGTAATGATACGCAAACTAATGATTATATTAATGAAGTAAGAAGACATCAAATTGAAATACGTCCACCACATATCAATTATTCAACCGATCAATACATTTTTATGAACCAAGCAATATATATGCCGTTATTGGCTGTAAAAAGTATTGGGAGATTGACAGTTCAGAAAATGATTGAAGAAAGAAAAAATGGACCATTTGCTGACTATCAAAATTTCAAATTCAGAATGAAAAAAGATTTGAATGATAAAAATATGGAAATGCTCATTCACTGTGGAGCATTTGATGATTTTGAATATAATCATAAAACGATGATTGAACATAAACAAATCGAAAATGCTGGATATGAACAATATATAACAGACTACAAAGTTCATATATCTGAAGATTTCACATTTGCAGAAAAAGCTGAATTTGAAAAAGAAGCGTTGGGCGTTAATTTAGTTTATCATCCATTACTGGCATATAAAGAAATTATTAAAAAATTGAAATTGAAAACATTAATTGATTTAGAATCAAAAACTGAAATTGAAGTATTAGCGTTTATTAAAAAAACTAAAGTCATCAAAACAAAACAAGGGAAACAAATGGCATTTGTTGAATTAGATGACGGAATGGTTCAAATTGAAGCCACTCTCTTTCAAGACGCCTATATGAAATATAAAGATTTATTAACTAACGATTTAAATATATTCCGAATCAAAGTGAATTTCTACAATCAAAAGAAATCATATGTTATTGAATCAATGAAACAAATTAATGAACCAATTTTAGAGATAAAAGAAGGACTTTTATGAAAGCACAAAAAAGAAAAGATATTTTGAAAGCTATCATCATTGGTTTAGTTGTAAATATCCTATTAACAATACTTAAATTAACATCTGGAATAATGGGTCACTCAGCAGCTTTAACAAGTGATGGGTTGAACTCTTTTTCTGATGTTTTTATCAGCATTATGTTGCTATTGGTCTTAAGAATTGCAACAAAAAAACCAGATCATAATCATCCCTATGGACATGAAAAATTTGAAGGTATTGCTTACTTATTACTAGGCATTATTTTCTTGTTAACTTCAGTGTTTATTGGATATGACTCGATTCAATCAATGATTGCTTATCTGAAAGACCCTCAAGCAGCTATTACTCCATCAATAGTTACCCTTATTATTTCAGTAATAGCCTTAATTATAAAATTCTTTCTCTATAGATATTATCTACTTTCAAGTAGAAAAACTGGTAGCCCCACACTAAAGGCAGATTCAAAGAATCATCTACTTGATGCGTGGGCAACATTGTTTTCAGTTATCGGGATTTCTCTTTCACAATTTAATTTGATTATTTTTGATTATATAGCAGCCATCATTATTGGTTTATTCATCTTAAGATTGGCTGTACAGATTCTTGTTGAATCTGTACAGTATCTCGTGGATCAAGCACCTGATGACGATCAAATAATTTCAATACATGATTTTATAGGATCACTAAAAGGTGTACTAAACGTTGATGATTTGAAAGTAAGAAAACATATGACTCAAATCTATGTCGATGTTGAAATTGGTGTTGACGCGACATTAACTTTAGAAATGGCTCATGAGATAGCAGAAAAAGTTCATCATTTGGTAGAAAAAGAATTTCCTAAAGTATTACATTGCATGGTTCACGTTAATCCACATCGTAGTTAATTATAAATAAGTATTACTAATCCTTACAAATATATATATTCAAAATATATATCGTTGTGTTTGATTGGCTTTTTTGATAAAATGGACACAAGATTCAAGGGAGTATAGAAAGGCGGGATTATATGCCATCATTTTTGATGATTCAATGGGGGATTGTAGGCTTCTTCGTAGTAATTCACTTCTTAATTGGATTTTTAAGAGGTTCAAGTAAATCAACTTATTTCACTATTGTAAGCATTATTATGACGGTTGTTACGCTTTTAATAGTTGCCAGTATTTCATTTAGTTGGGTATTTGGATTCTTTTCACTTACTTCGTTGTTACAACTTGCTCAAAACTATACAGGCAATTTGATACCTGCACAATATATAACTTACCTTGAAGATCCAGCGATTACTGGGTTTATCGTAGCAATTATGGACTTAGCCCTAAGAATCGTTGCGTTCTTTGTTTTGTATCCAATTATTAAATTTAGTTTGACAATCACAATATTTAGACCTATTTGGAAACATGGGATTAAAAAGGCTATACTTAAGAAACAAAATGCAGATCAAGAAGCTATTTTTAATGAAAAAGATAATACAGGTAAAAAATTCGTTCCAAGTAAGAAACTAAAAAAGAATATTTTTGGACGACTTTTCGGAGGAACAATGGGAGCTGTTAGAGGTTTCATTGTTGCTTTTATTTTTCTTATTCCTGTTTTAGTATTATCTAGTTATGTTTCTCAAGTTTCAACTGCGGTAACAGTTCATGAGTCATCAAACCAAACCTTAAGCAGTGGTAATCAAGAACTCATCACTATTCCAAGTGAAATTCAATCAATCTTAGATAATATTAACGAGATGAATCAAAGTGGTTTAGCCTCATTTACTAAAGACATTACAGTTAATGGAAGACCAATAGATCAATACATCTTTAACCGCGTATTCACTACACAGGTAAAAGATGCTACCGATCAAGTAACTCAACTTAATTTTGGTGAGGAATTAGAAGGTATCTTTGGTATAGCTGGTATCCTAATTGATGGGGGTTATTTAGATGATGACTTTGATTTTGGTTCGATTTCAAGTGAAAACTTAGAAGATATAGAACAAATTTTCACATATGTTAGCCAATCAGACTTATTGAATTTTTTAATTCCATTTGCAACTGAATATGGACTAAAAGTTGCTTTAACAGAATTTACTGATTATGAGAACCCTTATGATGATCCTGATGCTGCAGAAGCCCTAGATACATTTACTAGTATTGATTGGTCAGAAGAATTCATGAATGTTTATGGTATTATCGAAGCCGTTTTAGAGTTTGGTTCTGTTGATGAATTAATGAATTATGCAGATAATCCAGAATTGCTTTTAGAAATGACACCAACTGAAGCGACATCTTTTACAAATATTATTCGTGCATTTGGTGAAATGCAAACACTCGTGTTAATTAATGCTGGCATCAATTATGGAATTACACAGGATGTCGTCAAATCAAAAATTACATGGGTTGATCCACTAGATGTAGAAGATTACTTAAGTGATCGTTTGGGATTTATTTCTGATAATCCAGATTTCTTTATTGGTGAAGATGGAGAAATTTCTAGATTTGCTTCATTAATAGAAACAATTTTTACTGATGAGTATGGTGATGTTGATTTAACAGAATTATATAACAGTGTTAGTGATCCTGCGGCATTTTTAGATGCTCAAAATCCAGAATGGATTGGAGCTATTATAGATAAAATTGTTGAATTGCAAATTATTGTTGATACAATCCCTATTGGTGTTGATTATGGAATGTATACAGTATTAGGTGAGCAAGTTGAAGAACAACTAGCGGAAGATATTCAAACAGCTTTAAATGAAGTTGAATGGGATGCTGAAATATTGAATGTTGGTGATATTTATACTGAAGCACTACAATTAGGACTTGCCACAGCACTCGGTGCTGAGGCTGATACATTTGGTTTTATTGATGAAGTTGTAGCTAATCATATGGATTCAATGAGAGCTATTGTTACACATATTTTTGAAGATAGTCAATTGGTCAATGTTGCTATTGAAATCGCAAGTCCAGCAATTGTTGATCGCTTTGTTACAGATGAAGCTCTAAAGGACATCATTAATGAAACTTTAGTTAGTGATTCTGAAACTGGAGTTGTAGATTTTAATTTTGGACAAGAAGTCAATAGTTTTCTTACTATTTTAGAATCAGTTTACGGATTTACAACAGCATCCGAATTAAAGAGCTTTTCAACTTTATCATTAGATGGAAAAGTTGAATTATTCTCTAAATTCGGAACACTTACAGATACTGAGTTTACTGATTTTGAAGATGCATTTAAAGGGCTTCAAATTTTAGATCGATTGGGTGTAACTGCATTAGATTACGCAAAGACACATTTTGGTGTTGAAGAATTATATGTTCCAACTGAAGTGAATTTAGGTGAAGACATTTCATCTTTACTTGGTTTAGCATATTACGCAGCAAAATTCACTTATGATCAAAGTGCCTTGTATACAAACTATGAATATATTGATTTTGCTCCTTTGCTGGCAGATGAGACTTTCAGATCTTATTTAATGTCTACTGATTTAGAAAACCATTCAAATCTAATTTTTACTAACATTGCATATAATATCCAAAGATTCAGTGAAAATGAAGCAATGTCAAAATATATTGCCATTCCAACATTACTCAAAACAGAAGATCCCGAAAGTGCTATTTGGGAAACAGAAGTCAATGCATTTTTAGGTGCTATTTTTGATATTGGAGCATCATTTGAGGATTCTACCATTATGCGGTTTTCAGCGCATGATCTTTTAGCTTTATCATCTGATACTTCAACAGCAAATATGGAATTGTTTACGCAATTTGCTGACATCACAAAAGCAACCGATACATTTGGTAGCCTAGATTCATCACAAATATTAAGAACAAGTTTAGTAGCAATTATTGATTCATTAGGCGAATCAACCGTGAGTTCATTAGGTTTTGCATTAACGACACCTGATATTGCGATGGATGGTGAGATGCTTGCTCAAGGTATGATTGTAGAATTGATTAACGGTCTAGCAATTGTTGCCGAAGATGCGTTTGAAACGATGAATATTTCAACATTGGCTGATATATCAACTAATGGTGGAACAAGTGCATATTTAAATGCGTTCAGTGAACTTGAAGATGAAAGTCTCGATGCCTTAGGGAACATCACGATTATGAGAGGCATTATTTCTGATGCACTTCAAAATCCTGATATGCAAACTTATTTAGTAGATACAATTAATACGGCTCAAAGTATCATTACTGTTGATAATGATTTCTTTGCTGTAGATCCTATATTATTAGATGTTGATGGTGCTTTAAAACCAGAAGAATTTAGTGGATTGTTAATTTCTATTCGTTCTTTAGGAATCACTGATACTGCAGCACTTTCTTCATTGGGTGTAGATACCTTTACACGTTTGCTTGGTAGGAATGTAGATAATACAACAGGTGAAGATGATTTTGATCGTGTTTTAGGATCCGGATATCTTTATATTATGTTAGATAAGGTCCTTCAACTTGATGCTATTGGTAACTTTGTAAGTGATACTTTAGGTACTTCACTTGGCACTGATATGTCGACTTTTGATTTAACATTACCTGATGCGATGCTTGGTAATGATGTAGACCATGATGAAATTGAAATTGATAGAATACCAAAAGAAGAATTTAGAAGAATGATTAATTCTTTAGATGTTTTAGGTGATTTAAGTACAATTGGCTTGGATACATTTTCTAATTTAGTAGATCCATCTTTACCAGAAGATGACTTTTCAACTTTCATTGCTTCCGACTTTATTTATGTCGTGCTTGCGCGATTATTTGAAAATGAGGGATTTGGAAGTTATATTAGTGACATGTTGGGTGGGGCATTTGGTGATGATCCAATCACATTAACGATGGGAGCACCTTTGGATGCTAAAGGAACTTCAGGTGTTGAAGACGGATTGATGACACGTTATGAATTACGAAGACTCATGATTTCGTTTGATATGCTTGGCTTAAGTGATGGTGTTGATATTTCTATTGCAACTATTATGGATATGATAGGTGCAAATGAAGATTTAGCAGGAGAAGATGACTTTGATCGTTTCCTTCTTTCAAAATATCTAGATGACAAGATTTCACAGCTTTTATTATCACAACAAGTAATTGAATTAATCGCTGCCGGACAATATGATTATGCGGATTTTGTTTTACCTGCATCCTCAACGACAAATGGTAGATTAACAAATCAAGAAATATATGACTTGTTTTCTGGCTTAAAACTACTCGGACTTGATAATTTTGATAATGTGGATATTGGTCTTGATTCAGTTACAAGCTTAACAAGTGGAGAAGTTGATCAGTTATTAAGTTCATCCTATCTTTATGTTGTTGTAGATTTAATGATTAAGTCTCAAGATACTTTAACACTTCCTGACACAGCTTACGAAACTACCGGAGATTATACCGGTATGATAAAGAAAACCGAAGTTCAAGATGTCTTTCTTGCACTCAATATTTTAGGTATTTCAGATTTATCAACTGTTGATCCCGCAACAATTACAATTGGTGATATTTCAGATGTGCTTACACAAACAGATTCTGCTGTTGTACAATCCTTATTATCTCAAGCAATAATTGATGCGCTTGATCCAAATGACGAAGGAAAAATTCCAGATGATGCATATGAAGGAGATCCAGCTGATGGATTGTTATCATCTGCTGAAATCGATGCATTAATCGCTGGACTTGATATCCTTGGTGGTGGCGATCCTGATGCTCTGATTACTGATATTGATGTTGCAACTATTACCGTTGGTGATGTTGATAATTTATCAGATACAGAATCAACGATTATTAAACAATTGATTTCTGATGCTATCGTAGACGCATTGGGTGCTGGATTGATTCCAGATGAAGCTTATGGATTGTCTTCAAGTTCAAATAGCGGAACAACAATATTAAGCCTTGGTAATGTTCAACTCGCGGGTACAGCTGCACCTCGCTTAACAGATGCAGAATTACAAGCAATGATTGATGCGCTTGTCATTTTAGCGAACAATGATTTAAATGTCTTGGTAACTGATATATCAACAGATGTGAATGTTGGTCAGGCTGTACAACTGAAAGGCACAGAATCTTATATTATTAAACAACTTATTACTGATAATATTTCTGATGTATTAAGTGGAACAAGTACATTACCTGCTGAGGCATTTGTTGATGGTGATGTCAATGGGCGCCTGCTTGATGCTGAAATTGATTCCATGATTGATGCAATGGTTATATTAGCTAATGGTGATTTAAATCTTGCAGTAACTAGCATTAGTACAGATATTGATGTAGGACAAGTCAAAGACTTAGTCTTATTACCATCGATTGTCACGAAACAACTTATTTCTGATCAAGTGATTGATCAAATTGATCCACTTGATGAAGGAAAAATTCCTGATGAAGCACGCATAGGTGGCATATCAACAAACCGATTAACAGACACTGAAATTTTATCTATGGTTGATGCATTAGAAATTTTAGCTGGTCATGATGATAATGTTTTAGTAACGGCAATTAGCACAGATGTTAACGTCGGTCAGGTTAAAGAACTAAAAGGTACATCATCATTTATTATTAAGCAATTGGTTTCTGATTCAGTAGTAGATGTTATCGGAGTATCAAATATACCACTTGAATCTTATATTGGTAGTGATTCTAATAATAGACTTACTGATGTAGAAATTGATGCAATGATTGATGCACTTGATATTTTAGGTGAGGATTCAGTCCTAGTGACAAATATATCAACTGATGTTACAGTTGGTCAGACTAAAGAACTTAAAGGCACATCTTCATTCATTATTAAACAAATGGTTTCTGATGCAGTAGTCGATGTCATAGGCATTTCAAACATTCCACTTGAATCTTATATTGATAGTGATTCTAATAATAGGCTTACGGATTCAGAAATTGATGCTATGATTGATGCACTTGACATTTTAGGTGAAGATTCAGTACTTGTTACAGCAATTTCAACTGATGTTAATGTTGGTCAAGCTGTACAATTCAAAGGAACACCATCTTACATTATTAAGCAATTATTATCTGATGCTATTATTGATGCAATAGATCCACTCGATGAAGGAAAGATTCCTGATATCGCACACATAGACAGTGATCCATTAAAGAGATTAACCGATAGTGAAATAGATGCTATGATTGATGCAATAGACGTACTTGCTAATGGAGATCAAAATCTTCTTGTAACTAATATTTCCACCGATGTATCTATAGGACAGGTTAAGGGTCTAAATGATCTAACTTCAAGCATTACAACACAATTAATTTCTGATGCTATTATTGACGCAGTTGGTGTTGCTAATGTACCTGATGATGCATATCTACTAGATACTCCAGGTAATAATTTAAAATCTACCGAAGTAGATGCTATGATACTTGCTCTCGAAGTATTAGCAGGTTCTACAGTACCTGGTGACGTTGATCATATTCTTGTTGCTTCAGTTAGCACTGATGTGACTATTGGTCAAACACAAGCTTTAGATACATCAGGCACAGGCTCATCCATTATTAAGTTTATCATCTCTGATTCCATTATCACGATGATTACAGAACCCAAGATACCAGCATCTGCTTATAACACAACTTATACAGATCGATTAAGTGATCAAGAAATTACCGACATGCTTGCAGTATTGAGCATTTTAGGTGATTCTGAAGATCCAGTATCAACAATAAGTACAGATATTAATATTGGACAATTAAAGAGTTTGAATGCTTCACCATCACTCATTATGGAAAAATTAATTTCTGATTCCATTATTGATGCTGTTGGTGTGGCTAGCGTTCCAATGGATGCTTATGTAGATGGAAATAGTAACAATTACTTAACAGAAGATGAAATATCGGCTATGATTCTCGCAATAGAAATTCTATCAGGTTCTACTACACCAGGTGATGTAGATCATGTCCTTGTTTCTTCAATCAGCACCGATGTAACTATTGGTCAAACACAAGCTTTAGATACATCAGGCACAGGCTCATCAATTATTAAATTTATCATTTCAGATTCAATTATTACAATGATAACTGCACCTAAGATTCCTGCTGATGCTTATCATTTAACTTACACAGATCGTTTAAGTGATCAAGAAATTACTGACATGCTTGCAGTATTGGGCATTTTAGGTGATTCTGAAGATCCAGTATCAACAATCAGCACAGATATTAATATCGGACAGTTAAAGAGTTTAAATGCTTCACCATCCCTCATTATGGAAAAATTAATTTCTGATTCCATTATTGATGCAGTCGGCTTAGCTAATGTACCTGCTGATGCTTATATTGATGAAGATAGTAACAACTATTTAACAGAAGATGAAATATCTGCTATGATTCTCGCAATAGAAATTCTGTCAGGTTCAACTACACCAGGTGATGTTGATCATGTCTTTGTTTCTTCAGTCAGCACCGATGTTACCATTGGTCAAACACAAGCTTTAGATACATCAGGCACAGGCTCATCAATCATAAAGTTTATCATTTCAGATTCAATTATTACGATGATCACAGAACCTAAAATACCAGCATCCGCATATAACACAACATATACGGATCGTTTAAGTGATCAAGAAATTACTGATATGTTAGGTGTCCTTGGTTATTTAGGTGCTTCAACTGATCCAGTATCATCAATCGATGTTGATATTACAATAGGTCAATTAAAAGATATCAAATCTTCACCATCACTTATTATGACTAAACTCATCTCTGATTCAATCATTGATGCTGTTGGTTTAGCAAATGTACCTGATGATGCGTATATTTCTGATACCTCTGGTAATAATTTAAAGGCAACTGAAGTTGACAATATGATATTAGCACTTGAAGTATTTGCGGGTTCAATAGTTCCTGGAGACCAAGATGCAACCAAGATATCTACTATTTCAACAGCAAATGTTACTGTTGGTCAAACTCAAGATCTTGCTACAAATAGTTCTGCAATCATTAAATTCATTATCTCGGATTCAGTCATCACGATGTTTGGTTCAGCAAATATCCCAGTAGCAGCATATCATATAGTATATACAGATCGTTTAAGTGATGAAGAAATAGTTGCTATCGCTGTTGCGTTAGGTGAATTAGGTAATCCTAATGATTCAGTTACATCATTAAGCACTGATGTTACTGTTGCTCAAACACAAGCTTTAGACACAACAGCAACTGGTTCATATACAATTAAACAAATGATTTCTAATTCAATTATAGATGTATTAGGATCATCAAGAATTCCTAGTACCGCATATGTTATTGATACTGATCCTCTTGATAGATTGATTGATTCCGAAATTGGTTACATGCAAGAATCACTGTTATCACTTGCTGGTGGAAATTCAGCTACTTTGGTTTCAGCTATAACAGTTAATGAAAGCACATTATCAGTCTCAACTCTACAAGATTTCCCTGAAGAGTCAATTATTCTAAATAGAATGATTTCCACTGCACTGATTGATGGAATTAGTAACATACCGGATGAAAGCTTTACAGAATTAGTATTTAAGTTAGACATTAAGAGACCAGAAATCAATTCAGTCCTCGAAGCTCTTGATTATTTGGGTATTGGCACTAGTGGCGCTGGAGGCATTGGCACAGCTGACATTACGTTCAGTGAATTAGATTATGTTATTGCACTAGGAACTGGCGATTTAGTAAATTACCCACTTGGATATTCACCAATAATTAACCATATCTTATCTACTCCAATGATCTCCGCAGTGTCTGATATAAGAAGTGGACATGAATACGGCATTCCAACAACTGCATATACAAATGCTTATGATTTGGATTACAATGAATTAGTTAAATTAATTGATGGATTAAAAGTGATTGGTGAAATTCCTCCAAATGATCCAGCTACAACAACTTTAGCAGCAGCTGTATTTGGATTAAATCCATCTGCATTCGGTCCTGATATTTTAACTGAATTAATTACTGTAGATTCATTAATTATTTATCGTATGATTTCAATTGGCATCAATGATTCAAATATTGATACTTTAGAATCAAGAGCAGTTCTAGGTGATACGAATTATGATGATGGTTTACCTGCACTTCCAGAAATTTACGATATCAAGATAACCGAAATGAGTCATATTGTCGTATCAATGAATATTCTTGGAATCACTGATATTGGAAATATTGCAAGTCAAATCACAGTTGCTAAATTAAAAGCATTAAGTCCTGCTGAAACAGAATTATTAGTTGAAGCTATTGCTGATGGTCCTAATACAATCATTTATTACTTAATAGCTGATATTATAGATTCATCATTATCGCCAGCACAAAAAGCTGCCCTAGTATCTAACAATGATTATGTCATGGATGGATTGACTCCAATTAGAATAAAGAGAGCATCGATTGTAACAGCTTTGGCTCTATTGTAAATTAGGAAAAAATTTAGCAGGAAGAATACAATATTTTTATCGTATTAAATTATATAAAGTTTTCAAAAGGATGCAGTTAGTTTTTTGCATCCTTTTTCTTTAAATTTTTTAAAATAAAAAAGAATGAAAACAAATATGGAATTCACATCAACCATTATTTCGATTTCGATCGACTTGCTTATGAGAAGTGAAAAAAAATATGGTATCTTACAGGATATTAATAAAATCTTTGAGTCATTTCGTTAATTTTTAAAAAAATCCCCTTCTATAAATATCTACAATCAATTATTTGTAGTATCTACTTTAAGGGGATTATATTAATTTCCAAGGTGGTTTTCTTATTCTCAATTACAATTGGTCAATAAGATTCAGATAGAAATTAGTTCCATTAATAATATTTTCTATTGAGATATCTTCATCAAATCCATGAATTTTTCCTAAATCTTTTTTTGATACATCCATCGGTGAAAATTTATAAACATGTTCACAAATCTCATGATAATGTCTTGAATCAGAAGTAGCAACCATTAAGTAAGGTGAAGGAATAACATCTGTCCAAGTTCTTAGAATTGCTTTATGAATCATTTTGTATGCATCATCGATTAAACTTGTTGTTGATGCTTCACATGCTACGATAATTTCGACTTTTATATTAGGGTTTTTAATAATTCTAGTCACTTTATTAACAATTTGTTCCGATGTTTCACCAGGTCTTAACCTATAATTGATTCCTATGGAAGCACTTGATGGAAGTACATTGATTGCATCACTTCCAAATGCCAAAGTAAATGCTTGAGTTGTTTTAAACATCGATAGAAATTCTCCACCTGATAGTTTGGCTATAAGCTTAACAACTGGAGTAAACAACCATAAATTAGCAAATAATAATCTAATACCTAATGATTTAGAATATGGGGCGATTGTATCGAATAATGATTTAACAGGAGGTGTGAGCTTCAATCTAAATGAAGGGTGATTATTTAACTTAAGTATTGCTTTTGAGAGTTCAGTTAATGGTGTATTTTTTGGTGGAGTTGATGCGTGACCGCCTTGTGA
>JAFGTI010000038.1 GCA_016934175.1 Acholeplasmataceae bacterium
GATGAAGAAATGATTGCTTTCCATGAAGAAAGGTTGGCAGAATTTGTAGCATCAGGCCGAATCACTCAAGAAGCTGCAGATGCTAAATTAGCACAAATCAAAGAAGGTATCGCTAGTGGTATCTGTGAAGATCCTGAAAGACTATTGGTACAACAACAACTTGGAGAAAAACTTCAAAATGGTGAAGGCTACAAAGGTGGACAAGAGAATGGACGTGGCAGCAGAGGAGCAGGACAACAAATAATGCAAAAAGGATTAGGCTCACTATAAAAAGTGATAAAAAGCATGGAAGTATTGGTAGATGCTTCCATGCTTTATTTTTTGCAATTGAACTGATGGATGCCTATCAATAACATATATAGGAACGCAGCCACAATTTTTAGAAGATAAAGCTAGTAAAAACATAGACGATAAAATTCCTCGTTGCACAACACCGTGCAACGGCAGAAGTCAAGGGGACGCTTTGATTGACTTATAAAGAATTATTATTTGCATTTAAATCCCCAAATTCAATCAAAAAAACATAAGGCAGGGAAGCATTTACGAATGCTTCCCTGCCTTTAACTTATCAGTGCCTGGGAATAACTTATAAAAGGTTTCTAGTTGTATATTACCATATCTTATTCATTATTTATCTTAAAATATTCAAAAATATCTTTTGCTTCTATTCTGTCGTCTTCTATAATTGATTCATTATACATATTCCAGTAACTTGGTAGTTCCCACTCGGCGTCATATTCTAAGATTTCTTTAGTAGCTAATAAGCTTTCTAGAGTTAAATGATTCCATTGCCACACAGAGCATTCTTCCTTATCTGCCTTGACTACTCTTTTTCTTGCTTCTAAGAGTAGCATCGATTGCAACAGTGAAGTATTTAACCAGGAATGGTAGTATTTTACAGTAAAATCGCTAATTTCATTAGCTAATTTTTTTGCTCTTTTTAATTCATTCAAATAATGGCTTAAGAAATCCTTTGTTGTAACATTATTTGCACTTGTGACTCTTTGTTTTAATTGTATATAATTACAGATTGATTCTATGCAATGTTTTTCAGCCGTATCATAATATTCCTTGTCATCCAGAAGTTCGAGGTGTTCTGCTAAAATCATTGCTAAATCCAAATGATCACTCTTTATTTCTTTATTTAATTCATCTTTACTGAAAAATTTATTTATATTAGGAATAACTTTTAGCCATTCTGTTTTAGTTTTTTCTTCTTCGTACTTACCAAACATCCAGTTAACTGTATCATCATCCAAAATACTTTCGCGTTTTAAAATTTCATTTATATCTTCCGCTATTTCATCTAATGTCAAGTCTTGTTTCTTTTTTGTATCAATTATTTTTAACAGACAATAATGGAGTTCACTATAGATAGCTTGATTTGAGTGGGGATAATCTGGTTTAGGTAATATGTTTTTTTCAATATAATACCTCACCATTCTTTCTGTAATATTTATGCCTTCTTCGTTAAGTCTTTCTTTTAAATCTTTCATTTTCATAAAATAAATCCCTCCTATCTATCTTTTCTGATTGGATATTGTTGCACGGCGTGGTTACTATAAATTTTTACCTCCTTTGAGCATAAAACAATTATACAACATACAACGTAGCATGTCAATAAAATATTTGAAAATAATACTTCTAACTTGCCGGTGTCTGTCAATAACTTATAAAAATATCTTCAAACTTTACATAGATTTGATAAACCATTGCTATGATATGTGTGTATTAAAAATTATTTATCAAATATTTTGTTAATGGAGGAAAGAAAATGAGCAAAAAGATAATAATTAGCGTTATAGCAGTTGTTCTTATTTTTAGTATGACAGGATGTTATAAAGTTAATGAACCAGTTTCTACTGAAGTAGAAAGTGTAACAGTTGAAGAGAATGAAGTAGAAGAAGCAACAGAGGTAGTAGAAGAAGAATCTGCAGAAGCACCGAGTTTAGATTTTGCGACTGCAGCAGCTGAACTTGGCGTTTCTGAACAAGAGCTTATGGAAGCATTCGGTGACCCAAATGATGGGCCTCCAGATCTGGCATCTATAGCTGAAACACTAAATACAACTGAAGAGACTCTTATGGATTTACTTGGATTGGAAGATGCAATGCAAGGTTCAGATGTATCAACAATTGTAGATCCATATGATGTAACAATTAATGGTGTAACATTTGAAGTAACTCAACCAATGTATGACTGGGATGAAATTCCTGATAGCATTAGTGTTGAAAGAGAACCAATTGTGACATACACTGATTCAAATGGAGAAAAACATTGGTATGAAGTTGTTTATGTAGAAACATGCAACGTAGACTGGTATCAGTATGCATACTTAGCACAACAAGCAGGTGGCTACTTAGCGTGTATAACAGATGAAGCGGAAAATGAATTTGTTTTCAGCCTAGTAGATGAAGAAAAATACTTCTGGGCATTCCCAGAAGAAGGAGAACACCATGGTATTAAAATTGGACCTGTATTAGGAGGTTATCAACTTGAAGGTTCAGAAGAACCAGCTGGTGGATGGACTTGGTTAACAGGAGATGAATTTGATTACACAAACTGGGCACAGAACCTAGATGATGGTCTTATTGATAAAGATCCAAGAGACAATACACAACCAAATGATTCAGCTGATGGGCAACCAATTATGGGCTTTGGAGAATTAAATGTTCCAGTTTCAACTTGGGGAGATTATACAGCAAGTCAAACAAATCCACAAGGTATTGTTAGAGGCTCATATGCATGTATCATCGAGTATGAAACTGAACCAGTGAGATAAAAATTCTAATGAAAAACGTAAAAAAAGACTGAAAATATCCAGTCATTTTTTACGTTTTTAAATAAGTATATTCTCTAGTGTGTTATAATAATCTAATCTTGTGATAGCATGCAAGACAATTAACTACATTTTGGGAAGTGGTTTCTATGAAGATAATCATTATAGACGATGAAAAGTATATAAGAAGAATGATCAGTGACTTTTTAAAAAATGAAGGTCATGAAGTGATTGAGGGGAAAGATGGGTTTGATGGTATTGAAAAAATCATGCAAAACCCTGATATTGGTTTAATATTGCTGGATGTTAGAATGCCCTGTTTATGCTAATCTAAAAACAGGTCAGCGGGCTCATCGAAAATTAGGTCA
>JAFGTI010000039.1 GCA_016934175.1 Acholeplasmataceae bacterium
AACAGGATTTAGAACATGTTCATGAATTTCTTTTTTTAGTGCTTCTTGGGTCCATGATTCATCATGTTGTGTTGATAATACGATTGTATGAATGGATACGGGATAATGATTTTCATCATATTCAACAGTGACTTGGGTTTTACCATCTGGTCTTAAACCCTTGATAATGTTGTGCTTTCTGACATAAGCAAGTCTTTCTGATAATCGGTGTGCTAAAAAGATAGGTAATGGCATGAGTCCTATTGTTTCGTTATTAGCATAACCAAACATAAAGCCTTGATCCCCAGCACCTTGTTCTTTATCATGTTTCTCATCTACACCTAAAGCAATATCTGCAGATTGTGGTTTGAGCCTTACATCAACTTTAACATGTTCAGCATTAAACCCGGATCCGTGATCATCATACCCAATTTTTTTAACAACATCTTTAATGATTTGATCAAAATCAAGTACTGCATTCGTTGTTATTTCCCCAAATAACAAAACGTAATTGGTTGTTACTGCTGTTTCACATGCTACTCGTGAGTTTGGATCTTGTGTTAAACAAGCATCCAATATTGAATCTGAGATTAAATCAGCAACTTTATCTGGATGTCCCTCAGTTACAGATTCACTACTAAATAATTTTTTCATTGCTCTCTCCTTTTGCATAAAAAATACGCTTCCCCAAGGAAAAGCGCCTAATTTTGGATTTTCCTTATTGATGGGTTATACCCCTCGTGATAAGCACCTAATTAAATAGGTTGCTGCTACTTCGTTGGTCACTAGCCTCCGTAGCTCTGAATAAGTTAACTTATTGTTTTTGAATTGCCATTTAATGATACATGAATTCTGACGAATTGTCAATATATCTACTTTAAACAAAAATCAATTAAAAGTTATTATACATTTCTGAAAACTCATCATGAAACTTTAGAAATCTTTCTTTTAAGTCATAATCGAAATAATTAGCAAGTTCGTTTTGAAATAGTTTCATAACAATCGAGTGCGCCATGGGTCTTTTGTAAGATTTTGGTCCTCTCATTGTGATATATAAATCTGATAATAAAATAATTTGAGCTTCTATTTCAGGTTGAATAATTAGCATTTCTTTAAGAAATTTCTCATTTGCAGTGTCTTCGATATGTGCTCTAGCAATATCTTCACACTTTTGAGCTAGTTGCATCCTTTTAGCAATTTTGGATCCTAATTCGGTTTTTTCCTTTAACATATCATAGGATTGTTCATCATAAGTGTTCATATCGTTTAATAAAATTTTAATCTCTTGATATTGAAGATGAACCATTGCATAACTATTCAATTGTTCAATTTTCACCTGAGGAAGGCCATAACTATTTGCTAATTTTTCACTCATCATCTGCACTTGATAGGCATGTCTCTTATCCATCAATGTATATGAACTCGAAAACACAACCGAAAATAAGTCACCAACAATGTGTGAAAAATCTCCTTGAACTTGTCGTCTTTTAATCAATTCTTTTTTACGTTCTTCTTGCATATACTGTCCCATCGAAACAATAGCATACACTACAAAATAAAAAAGAATAAAAAGCAATGTTCTAAGTAAAATATCGCTGAATTCTGGTAAAGCAAGAAAGGCAGGTAAAAATTCAATAATTGTTTGCCCATTAACGAGGCCATGAAAGTTATAAGTCCAAATCAAATGAATCGCAGTTAACAGTGCTAGTAATGCTTGAAAACTACTACTTAATAACCTTTTTTCTTGATATAGTGAGATAACAACAACTGCATAATACATTAAAATATATGCTCCTGTTTCAAAATATTCTTTTTGATATAATCTAGCGTAGATTAATACCGATGAAAAGAATATATAAAATGCAGCAACATACATAGCAACCATTTGTTTTGTTTTATCTGCAGGATCCATATTGATTAATTTTTTAAGTAGCTTATTGACAACATAAGTTAAGGGAAGAGCAATAACAGTAACTACCCAGTCAGAACCCTGACTTACACTACTTAATGATAGAATCAATAAAATAATTGAGTACATAATATTGGATAGAAAGATTATATTTTTAATAACTACATTTCTTCTATACAATACTGCTGTATCATTTGTGATATCAACACCTTGTTCGAAACCAAAAAACTTAGCAAATATATTCTCGCCAAGAATTTTTATATTCCATATTCTATGTTTTTTGGTTTTAGGCACTAATCATCATCCTATCTTATAAGTCAAATATACTAAAACGCTTAACCCCAATATCATCGTGTGCTAGATCCTCATTCATGACCTGGGCAACTCTTGTAGAAGCAGCAGCAGCCAGTGCACCAACTATATCATCTAAAAATGTATGACATATGCCATCTTCTTTTCCAGCATCATTCAAACGTTTTACAATGCCATGTTTATTAACATCAATATCACCAAAATTGGTTTGCCCAATTGTGCCATAAAGACCAGCAACATCTAGTCCCATTGTTTCATCAATACCAAATAGACCTAAGTCTTCATATATGATGTCTTGAATAGGTCCTTGAAACATGCCTTCTTCTGCTAAACGATCAATTTCAGCAGCCAACTGAACATGATGAAAAACATCACGAAGTGAAAGTATCTTTTCAACAGATTCCATACATATATCTCTGGATATATCATCTGTGTATTTTGATTGTTGTTGAAAAGTAATTTCAGCTATGGATTCAATGCTCACACCTCTTTTTGCCAAGGTTTTCTTATTAAATTCAAACATTTCTTGTCTGGTGAAAATAATTTTTTTTGCATTTTTATGAGTCATTTCATTTCATTCCCTTCTATGAAGACATCACCCTTTTGGATGATAGTTTGTCCATTAAGAAAATCAATAGTTGCCATTTGACGTTTTCCTGGTGTTTGTATTTCTAAAATTTCAACAGTTCCATCTAAAGTTGAAATAAGTAATTTTTTCTTGTTTTCAATGACAGTTCCGGGTCTTGCCTCACTGTCTATTATATCACTTATTTTTGCACGATAGAATTTGATGAGATTATTTTTCAAATATGCATATGCTCCTGGTTCAGGAGATAAACCTCGAATTCTATTAACGATGACTTGTGATGGTTGATTAAAATCAATTTTTTCATCACTTCTTTTCAATGTATATGCAAAAGAAATTTGTGTTTCATCCTGAGGAAATCTCTTTATTTGATTCGATTCATAATCACGAATAACATCTAAGATCATTTGACTTCCTAAAAGACTCAATTTATGACTTAGAGTATAATAATTATCCTCTTGATTAATTTTGATTTTCTTTTGCTCAATAATATCTCCACTATCCATCTGATATGCCATAAACATAATGGTAATTCCCGTTTCTTTGAGTCCATCAAATAGAGCATATTGAATAGGTGCTCCTCCACGGTACTTTGGTAGTAGTGAACCATGAACATTAATTGCCTTAATTGAATCAAGAAGTGCTTTTGGTAACATTTGCCCATAAGCAGCAGTGACAATCAAATCTGGTTTTAAATCAAGAATCATCTGATATTCACTACGTAATTTTAAAGGTTGAAAAACAGGTAATTGCAATAGTTTAGCTTTTTGTTTGACCGCTGAAGGTGTTAAAACTTTTTTTCTTCCAACAGGTTTGTCAGGTTGTGTGACGACCAGAACAACATCATGTTTACTATTTAGTTTTTCTAATATTGGAACAGCAAATAATGGCGTTCCCATAAATACAATCTTCATATGATTACCTACACTTTATCTAAATTTGGATAATACCTCATCTTAATATCATTCGATTTAAATTGATGCATCAAATCGAAAACCAACGTGTTTATTTGTTGAGTAGATTTTAATGTCAAAGTGAATCTAAATTGATCTTTTATTCGTTTAATTAATGCTGGCGTTGGACCTAAAACATCACAATTTGTTTCTAATAGTGCTTTCCTTAAGGCAAACGCTTTTTGATATGTTTTTAAATATTGTTGACCTTCAATTAAAATTTGTGCTGTATTTTTAAATGGACTATAGTTCCCCATTTTTCTATAGTAGATGGCTTCTCTATAAAAATCATCATACTGTGTTAAAACATTTTTTATCGCATAATGCTCTAAATCATACCCCTGTATAATAGCTTCACCAGGCATAAATCTACCTGATCTACCAGTTACTTGAGTAAACAGCATGTAGGCTTGTTCACTTGCTTGAAATGATGGAACTTTCAAAGAGAGATCAGCCATGAGTACACCTACTAATGTCACTTTAGGAAAATCAAGTCCTTTGGCAATCATTTGTGTTCCTAATAAAATATCTGCTTCATGTTGGCTAAATTGATTCCATAACATTTCATGGGTCCCTTTATTTCTTGTTGTATTTGCATCCATTCTTAAAACTCTGGCTTCGGGTAACGCTTCATGAAGTTTCTTCTCTACATATTCTATGCCAATACCAACTTCTTTTACTGTTTGTTCAGAACATACTTCACATGTTGAAGCAAATGGTTTTTCATATCCACAGTAATGACACTTTAATGTGTTTTTATCTTTGTAATAAGTCAATGATATATCACAGTGTGGACATGTGGGTACAGCACCACAACTCCTGCACATAACAAATGGTGCAAATCCTTTTCTATTAAATAAAAGTATAATTTGTTCATTTTTCTTGATTCGTTTTTTCATTCCATCTAAGAGTGCTCTTGAAAAAATAGAAGTATTTTTATTTTTCAATTCTTCCTTCATATCAATCATCGTAATTCTTGGCATCGAAATATTGCCATGTCTTTTTGTTAATTCTAAGAGATTAATTTGCTGATTTAAAGCTTGATACATCGTTTCTATGCTTGGTGTTGCACTACCTAAAATTAATGGAATTTGATGTAAGTTTGCTCTAAATTTTGCAATCTCTTTTGCATCATAGAAAACACCTTCATCCTGGATATAAGATGCATCTTGTTCTTCATCGATTATGATCAAACCTAATGATTCAACAGGTAAGAATACAGCACTTCTTGTTCCTAAAATAATCTGCACTTTATCTTGTAATATGAGCTGATACTGATCATATTTTTCACCTCGAGAAAGTGCACTATGATAGATTGCGACATCATCAAATCTAGATTTCAAACGCTGAGCCATAGGAGCAATTAATGTGATTTCTGGAACTAGAATGAGTACCTTTTGATGCCTTAAAATCAAGTCATCAATCAA
>JAFGTI010000040.1 GCA_016934175.1 Acholeplasmataceae bacterium
AAACATTCTGTTTAAAGTTAAAGCATTTAATTCAATGAAAGGATAATCAGTTGTCGTCAGTGTTGACAAAATAAGCGAACTTGCCTTCGCTTGTAATATCGCTTGGAGTTCCGCATCATTCACTATTTTATCTAATTCATCAAGCATAAATGGATCGGTATCATCTCTTAACTTACCTAAAGCAAGAGAAGCTGTAAACACGCCTTCTGAAAACCCTATATCTAGTAAATCATTAGAAGATATAAAGGCTAATAATGAGTTCACTAAAGCGGCACTTTGTTCATTATCGGAAAATTGATTATCAATTAGCGTTTGAACGTCTAATCGAATTTCTCTTTTATCTGGATCAAAAGTTGCCATACCATTTAATTGATCATCAATAATCGCTTGAATATCTTTTCCAGTTATTTGTTCAGCAGCCCAACTTGCGACACCAAATGTCCAAGCAAGTGGTAAACTACCAATGTTAAGTTTATCTAAGGTTAAAACGACTTCTTCAGTATCAGCAGTCATTTTAAATGTAATCAGTACCGCAGTCTTATAAGTGAATCCAGCAACAAATACATGCATACCCGATTCAATTTCTACTGTATCTTCTTTAAAGCGAACCCATGATCCTTGAAAACCATACATTTCTTCTTTCATCACGTAGTTTTTTTCATCATCAGATGCAGTCGTACTTAAGTAATTAGGGTTTTGTGCTAAAAATGCATTTTTTAGCAACCCGTTTGCTTCTTGTTGAGAGAATCCTAATCCCAATGTAGCAGTTGAATCATCTGTTGATAAAAAAGCATCCATCTCTTCGGTTATCATGTCTGTTAAGTTAATCGCATCGTTATTTTGAAAATCATCAACAGGAATAGTAACATCTCTGTAGGTTAAAGCTAAAAAAATTGCAGGAATTGCAATAATTGACAAAATAGGTATAAAAATTATTTTAAACAAGAATTTCATAGAATCACTTCCTTTTATAATATTATCATATGCTAAATACTATAAAAACACAATATTTACGCATAATAAATGCTTAAAATACAACAAGACTAGAACAAATATTCTAATCTTGTTTTTTACTCTTCAAAATTTAAAGTTGACTGTCCACCCAACAAATAATTAGGTAATGCACCTTCTTTTTGATACTGATAAAAAGCTGCAGCAGCAATCATTGCAGCATTATCTGTACAATACTTCATGCTCGGAATGACTATTTCTATATTAGGTATTTCAGCAAAAATTCTTTTTCTTAATCCTTTGTTTGCTGCCACTCCACCTGCAACAATAATTTGTTTGACTTGATATGCCTGAGCTGCAATTCTAGTTTTTTCAATTAAGACATCTAAAACACTCGCTTGAAATGATGCACAAACATCATTGATTCTAATTTCTTCATTTCTTTGTTCAGCATTATGCACTAGATTAATGACTGCGCTTTTCAAACCAGAGAAACTAAAATTATAAGCGGTTTTATCTAAAAAAGATCTAGGTAGATGATAAGTATCTTCACCTAATGCAGCTAGCTTATCTACAACAGGACCTCCAGGATAGGGAAGACCTAACGTTCTAGCAACTTTATCATAGGCTTCACCAACTGCATCATCTTGTGTAGTTCCTAGTAACTGGAATTCCATGTGATCTTTCATATATATCAATTCGGTATGTCCACCACTTACTAAAAGTGCTAATGCCGGAAACTTTAAATCATGCTCAATATTTGCAGCATAAATATGACCAATTAGATGATTAACTCCAATTAATGGTAATTGATTCGCATAAGCAAACGAAGTTGCTGCATTAATCCCCACTAATAATGATCCAATCAAACCAGGTCCTTTAGTTACAGCTACTAAATTGATGTCACTAACATCAATTTTCGCTTCAAGAAGTGCTTGTTCAAATACTCGCGTCATATGGACTACATGATTTCTAGATGCAATTTCAGGTACAACACCACCATATATTGCATGAATATCCATTTGTGATAAAACAATATGTGATAGAACTTTTTTACCATCTTCTAAGATAGCAACACTGGTTTCATCACAACTACTTTCAACTGATAAAATAATCATGCTCACACCTCCTTAATATAGACATAGGCATCTTCAGTAATATAATAATTTTTTCTGATATGTGATTTCTTAAATCCAAATTTTTCATAAACAGCTTGCGCTTGACGATTATTTTTTCTGACTTCAAGTGATAATTGCTTGACACCTAATTCTTTAAGGTAATCAATCGCATATGTCAATAATTCTGTTCCGAATCCTTGACCTTGATATTCAGGGTCAAAACAAAAATTCATCATTTCAGCATTTTCATCGATTGCTCTAAATCCAATATAACCGACGACTTCCTTGTTTAGTTCATAAACAAAATAGTGTGCAAACGGATTAAGTGCTAATTCATCATATAAAAAAGATTCACCTAAAGATTGTGTGAAAACTTTTTTTTCAATACGCACTAAATAAATAACATCTTTAAGTGTTGCTTTTCTGATCATGTTTAGTTTCCGCTTCTGTTTTTCTTAAATAATTAGGAATAAGATCGTGAATATTATCCACTAAAACTGCATGTTCCCTAATACGTTTTGGACTAATCTCGTAATTTCTATCATCAATAAATATTGTCTGAGCCTTTTGGTAAATCTCATCATTCGCCAACTCAGAAAATAAACGATAATCATCAGGTAATATAACATTTCCATCTTCATAAATAGCTGAAAAAACATAACCCCTTCTAGCATCCATCATTGCTGCAATTTTTCCTTCATAACCACTTGTTAAAAATAGTAAACTACTCACAGTCTTCAACTTCACGCCCTTAGTGAAAGCAAACATCTTTCCTACCATAACAGCGATTCTTAATCCTGTATAGGACCCTGGTCCTATACCTATAATGATTTCATCTAAATCAGCTAATGTGATTTTATTTCTCTTTAAAAGTTGATCGATGCGGTCAACCAAGTATTTTGCATGATCTCTAGAAGCGATTCTAATACTAAAATCAATCAGTATATCATCTCTACTATAACCAACATACATGACACTTGATGATACATCAAAAAATAAAGTTTTCATATAAGTTGTACCGCTCTTTTACAAGGATATCCATGACATTCCATAATAAATTCTCTTTCTGTGTCGCTTAATTTATTGATCTTAACGAGCAAGTAATCGTGTGGTAAAAAATTGCTAACCTGATATGGCCATTCAATGACAATCATACCATTACCATCAATATATTCCTCTAAATCAAAATCAGTTCCTTCACCTTCAAGTCGGTAAAGATCCAAATGATATAATGTTCTAAAATAATCTTTAGTTCTATATTTTTTCATGATAGTAAAAGTTGGGCTATTTACTACAGATGTAACACCTAACCCACGAGCAATACCTTTAGTAAATGTTGTTTTTCCTGCTCCGAGTTCACCATCTAATAAAATAACAACTCTTGGTTCATCTTTGAGTAATAAACCCAGTTCAAAACCAATGACTTCCGTCTCTTGTTCTGAATATGACTTTCTGATTTTCATTTTGTCCCTACTTTAAAATATTTTCGTATCCTTTTTTGCCTAAAAGTGCAAACATATTCTTTTTATATGCTTCTACTCCTGGTTGATTAAATGGGTTCACATCAATTAAATACGCTGACATAGCACATGCTTTTTCGAAGAAATATACTAAATATCCAAATGAATAGCTATCTAATCTAGGAATAGTCATCAATATATTAGGCACCAACCCATCTTTATGAGCCATCATTGTTCCTTTAAGTGCTTGAGAATTCACATAAGACAGCGTCTTACCTTCAAGATAATTTAGTTCATCTAAATCTTTTTCGTCTCTTTCAATAACAACATCTGAACTACTTTCTTGAACCTTAATCACAGTTTCAAACAAGTGACGTTCACCATCTTGTATATATTGTCCCAATGAATGAAGATCAGTAGAAAAACCTGCACTTGCTACAAATAAACCTTTATGGTCCTTACCTTCAGATTCTCCGAATAGTTGTTTCCACCACTCATTTAGAAAAAGTAAATTGGGTTCATACCCAACAAGCATTTCCACTTTTTTACCTGAAGTATATAGTAAGTAACGTGTCACAGCATATAAATAGGCTTCATTATTCAATAAACTGGGCTTTGAAAAGCGTTTAAATGCATCATTAGCACCTTTAAGCATAGCTCTTGTGTTAAGCCCAGCTGCTTGTAAAGGAAGTAATCCAACAGGTGTTAAGACACTAAATCTTCCACCTACATCATCTGGAATGACAAACATTTCATACCCATTTTGTTTAGCAACTGCATATAATGCACCTTTGTTCTTGTCTGTAGTCGCATATATTCTATCTTTAGCACCAATAATACCGTATTTTTCTTCTAACGCTTTTTTTAAAACTCTGAATGCAACTGCAGGTTCAGTGGTAGTTCCAGACTTAGAGATAACATTAATACTAAAGCTTTTTGTTTTAAGGTAATCTAATAATCTCTCTAGATATTGCCCTGACATTTGATGCCCAGCAAAAACAACTTCAAGTCTTTCTTTCTTAAAGGGAATTTTCAAAAATTCTAGTCCTGCTTTTGTTCCTAAATATGATCCACCAATACCAATAACAACTAAAACTTTACTTTGTTTTCTTATTTTCTTTGCTGCCAATAAAAGTCTAGCATATTCTTCTTTATCATAATTTTTTGGTAAATCTAACCATCCAAGGTAATCATTCCCTTTTCCTGTTTTTTCATGAATCACCTTATGTAATTCATCGACTTTCTTTTGTAATTTCTCAGGTTGAATTTCTAAAAATTCACGAGCGTCATCTAAATTTAAATCAATATATGACATTTTTTTGTTCCTCTATTTCTTAGATTTTTCTATCCAGTGTGGTAATGCTTTTGATAATGTATGAAACCCTATTTTAATCCTTACCATCTTGGATATTTTAGGGTGGATAGGATTGGCTTGTTTATATGAAAGTTTCAGTCTCTTATTTTCTTCATCAACTTCTAATACAACAGCTTCAATTTCATCTCCAACACAAAGAATGTCTTCAATAGAAGGGATATATTGGTCCGAAACCTCGGAAATATGAATAAGACCACTATAATCCAAATAAGAGATGAAGACACCGTAAGGAAGAATTCCTGTAACTTTACATGTGATTTGATCATTAATTTTCATATCAAAAACCTCGTAGACATTATATCATATTTGTAATATGAAACAATAAAAAAACGCGTTTCCGCGTTTATTCGTTTGCTAGATAGATTCCTAGCCCACCCAATCCGATATGAGCTGAAATCACTGGACTAATCACTCCGGTAATTGCTACTTTAACATTTTCTCCTAATTGATATATTTCATGTTCAAGTAGTTTTGCTTCTGTAGACCGATCGACATAAGAAATATAGACAACTACTTTTCCTTTTTCCATTAACTTCTTTACTTCGTTAGTCAAATAAACATATACATTATTATAACTTCTAACTTTATGTTCGATATCAAGAACACCTTGATTGAATCGTAAAATAGGTTTTATTTTTAAAAGATTTCCAATAACTGCTTGAACACGGTTCAATCTACCACCTTTAACCAACGTTTGTAAATCATTTACTGTAAAGATTAGTGAACCTTTTTTTATGAGTTCCTCTAAATAGACTAAACCTTCTTCAATTGTGTGCCCTAAATCAAGAAATTCAACCATTTTTTGTGCGATGTAGCCACTTCCGCTAATTGTAGACTTTGTATCAACGACAAAAGCATGAGTGCTTTCGACAAGTGTAGCTCCTAAGTTAGCACTATTTACCGTTCCGCTTAATGTCTTTGACAAAGTCAAACAAATAACATCTGGATACATTTCAAATTGCTCCTCAAAAGCATTCATAAAAAGTTCAGGTGATGGTTGACTAGTTTTAATTTCTTTATTTTTGTGCATCGCATCAACAATTAACTGTGGATTAATTTCTCCATCAATATATTCTTGATGATCAATAATAATTTTTAGAGGTACTACAGTAATTTTGTTAGATTTGACGTATTGTGGCTCAAGTCCAAAAGTTGAGTCTATGATTAAACCTACTTTTCTTTCCATAAAATAACTCCTTATTTATCGTTATATATGCAAAAAAGACACGCTATATGCGGTCTTTTTGAGTTAATCAACATTAACAACAGCAATAACGCCAGGTACATTTTCTAATAACATGGTTTCAATACCTTGTTTCAAGGTCACATCTAAAGCCATACATCCATCACATGCACCAAGCATTTTTACATAGACGATGCCATCTTCAACATTGATTACTTCAATGTCTCCGCCATCTCTAATTAAATAGGGTCTTACTTTTTGAATCAAGTCTAGGACTTGTTGTTTTGTATCATCCATTGTGATCACCTTTCTTTGACGACTTAAGTATATACCAGTCGGTCTTATATATCAATCATCTTGTCTTGAACTGGCTTAATTCGCTTTAAAACGTAATGTGCACAATTAACTTGACATGATTCATTTAAATAATCGGGTATTCTTTTATAACCATTTGGACTTTTAGGATCTGAATTAAATCCTTTTAATCTGAGCATGCTTGAAGACATATCGCCAACAATATAAGTATATCTGTCGAAGGCAACATCAACATAACGCTCTTGAAATTTAAGTAAATCAAAAGCTTCTCTATAGTCTTTAATTAATTCAAATTGTCCAAATTCTGTATCTATAATCATTATGACACCTTCTTTAGTATAACAACAGCTTCTGCAGCAATTGCTTTTTGTTGTCCAATTGCATCCAACTTTTCATAAGTTGTTGCTTTAATACTGATGAGTTGATCAGAAACATTAAGTATGTTACTGATGTTTTGTCTCATTTCTTTGATGTACGGACTCATTTTAGGTAGTTCTGCATAAATCATCGAATCTATATTACCAATTTCATACCCCTTTTGTCTAATCATATCATGAACTGTTTTTAATATTTTCATAGAACTTATATCTTTATATGCTGGATCGGTATCCGGATAGATGCTACCTAAGTCTCCTAAGCTAAGTGCTCCAAGCATTGATTCAGCAATTGCGTGTAGTAAAACATCTGCATCACTGTGACCAAGTAAACCTTTATTAAACGGTATGTGTATACCACCTAATATCAATGGTCTATCAATAACTAATTGATGAATATCAAAACTATGACCAATACGCATTAGATTCTCCTTTTCTAAGTGCCTTTTAACATAATCTAGGTCTCGAGGATAAGTTACTTTAATATTAGGTTCAAGATTAAAGACAACTCTAATTTTTTCCTCTGGATAAAACGCTTGATAAAGTGAGATGTCATCGTCATATGATTGGTGACTCCTCAAATATGCAAACCTTATTTTTTCAGTTAAAAATGCTTGTGGTGTTTGCGCTAAGATGTATTGCTCTCTATTCACACTTGTTAATACATTATTATCAAAATGTTTAATGGCGTTTGTTAAATATTCAGCTAATAAAACAGCATCATGATATTGAAGCACTTTTTCAATCTCAAGAATAGCGTTCTTCGAAATTAACGGTCTTGCTGCATCATGGATATAAACATAGGGTGTCTCAACTTCTTTTAATCCTAGCATCACAGATTCGCTTCTAGTTTTTCCACCAATTACTAATTTCATGTCTTCATTTTGATATCTTTGAACATCATTAAAATCATTTTTCGCTACGACAAGAACTATTTTAAATCCCAAGGCTAAAAAAGTCTCAACGCTATATAAGAATAAAGGCTTTTGATTAATAGGGTATAATATTTTAGATTGGTTAAGTTGTGCTCTTGTGCCGCTTCCTGCAGCAACTATTAACGCAGTATTCATGTTTACCCCTTAAAATATCCATCTAACTTTTGATCAAATATATCATGATTAAATTTCTCAATTTCTTGAAAATCATAAATGACTCCCATGACAAATTTAGGTCTAATCTTCGATAAAAACTGATCATAATATCCTTTTCCAAACCCAATACGATAACAATCTTTAGCTATACCCACTGCTGGAACGAGTAAGTAATCAATATCTTTATCGCATTTAATTCCCGATTGAGGTTCCATGACACCAAATTTACTCTTTTTAAATGATGTTTTTTCATCAAGATAATAAAAATGGATACCATCTGACTCAACTTTTGGAAAAGCAAATTTGTGCTGACTTTTTGTTAAAGATAATAAATTCACTTCGTTACCTAAAGGATAATAAATTCCAATAACTTGAGCATGTAAAAAGTCATCATCATTTAGAATCTGCTTAATGATGTTTTCATTTTTTACTTGTAATTGTTTTGAACTCATTTGATTTCTTTGTTTAATCAATTGAATTCTCAATTCGTTTTTCATGAAACAATATCCTTATAATAACAGCTGTGTGAACTAAACTTAGGATTCTCAGCAATCTTTAATGCTTGGACAGCAGCTGTGTATAATTTGTGTTCATCAGTTGCATCAGATCCACCAACAGCGATTCCAGAGAAAACTTCTAATTCAACACTTAAAGATCCATACTGCATCACAAGATTTAAGAATGTTGGATTTGATTTAATGCCATTAGCTAAGATATCCATCTTTCTTGGATCAGTAATCGTAATTGCAAATTCAATACCTGAAACTCTAAATATGTCTCCACTTTCAGTAACAAAGGTTGTTCTTAACTTTTTAATATATTCTGCCATCAACATATTTCCAATTTCTCTACCATGGGTTTCGTTAATCTTTGGCATATTCTTTAAACGAATAACAATAAGTTGAAAATATCTATTATCATTAAATAATTTATTCATTGAGACCAACATTTCGTTATGATCTTTTAATTTGTCTAACTCATCTATATTACTTGCTAAATAGTGTTTGGTTTTCATTGGGTTAAGTGTACCCATAATAACGGCTCCACTTTGATCTTCAAAAAGACGTTTACCTTTTTCCTTAAACCACATGTATCTACCATTAACCATCACACGATATGAGGTTGAATAATGTGTCTTATTAATTGTTAAATCGCCCAACATAGCCAAATACTTCTTTAAATCTTCAGCTTCAATGAGTCTTCTAAAATCCGTTAGATCCATGGTATTACTTGGAAGTTTTATCATACTAACTAAAGCATCACTTGCCCAAATAGTTCTTTCATCTAAATCAATATAAAATAAGCCTTCTTCACTAATTTCTAGTGTTGCGATAAATTTATGTCGAATACTCTCTAATTCTCCATTACGTTCGTTTAATTCTTTTTCTACAGCTAGTAAATCAAAATCAGTCTTCTTTTCTCCAACACATATTCTTCCTTTATATCTACCTAAAGCAAAGACAGGTTGCATAACCATATGAAGTATAACAGGATTCCCATCAAAATTTAAAAATGATATTTCTTGAACTTCGTTATCTCCTTGTTTAGCTCTTTCCTTGAATCCTTGATAATAATTTTCTAATGATCGATTGTTTACATCCTGTCCATTAAACTTCGTAAATCTAATTGATTTATTGAAAATATTGAACAGTTTCTTACCTATAATTTCTTCTTTGTCTAAATTGAGTTCGCTTAAAAGACTTGCTGACATATCTTTAATTCTTTCTTTTCCATCAACAACATAATACGCATTCCATTTACTATTTTTAATTGACTTAACAAATAATTGGTAATGGTTTGCTTTAAGAATTGCAGTTTTAAAAGTTGAATAAAGAATAAGAATGAATACAAAGTAAACGAAGAAATTAAAGCCAATATAGATATTTTCATATAATTCATTACCCAAAATCATAGCATAATAAATAACAAAAACCATCACAGAGATGGTAATATTAAAAAACGCGATAATCAAACGATTACGCAAAACCTTTTCACTTTGGATGCTTTGTATGATTACCATAAACAAAGTAAATAACGTTATGATTAATGGATAAATCGGATGTTGCAGCATATCATCACCACACTATAGATTTGGAAGTATGTAAACTAAAAATATCATAATGGCTGTAATAATAAAAGCTAATACAAAAGATAGCCATCTATTTTTACTATAAAACACCGAAAGTTTTTCGGCAAAATTACGATTAGAAATTGCTTTAAGTGGTTCAAAAATTAAATTCAATATTTTTTTCATCATCTGTATATCCTCACTTCATGAACATGTTGATGTATTCCATCAACTTGTCTCGATCATTGATTTTGAGCATAATACCTTCAATAGCAATGGATATATGTCCTGTTTCTTCTGAAACAATTATCGTCATGCTATCTGTAATTTCACTAATACCTAAGCCAGCACGATGTCTTGACCCCATCGTCTTATCAAAATTCTCATTATCTGATAAAACAAAATAGGCTCCAGCACATAAAATACTATCTCCACGAATAATCACTGCACCATCATGCAGCGGTGTATTAGGTGTAAAAATATTAATCAGTACTTCTTTTGAAACTTCACTATTCATCATAATCGCTCTTTCAGCATACTGATCAAGTGTATTGTGCTTTTCAATAGTAATTAAAGCCCCTATTTGTTGACTTGATAAATATAAAGCAGCATCAATTACAGATTGTTTTGTTTTTTCACTACCCATTACTAACATGTCGTTTCTAGTATCTGATTTCCAGGCAATTTCTAACGATCTTCTAATATCAGGTGCCATAATAACAATCATCAATACAGGTAACCATTGAGCAAGGTAACTTAAAATTGGTCCACTAACTAGAAATTCAAAATAATTAGCAATATATGCGAGAACATAAACCAACAAAAAGGAGACTGCAATACTTAACATTCTCTTGTTGCCAATTATAAATTTTACTAGGAAAAAAACAAGAACCCACACAAAATAAGCATCAATAATGATTTTCCAAATCGGGATACCAAATAACATATCATCGCGCTCCTTTTTTACTAACCCTATTATATCACAAGTACAATATCCAACAATATAATAAATGGTATATATCAGTCTATTTTTAAAAGAAATCTTTTAATGAAGTAACTTACACAAATAGTTATCAATTATTTATCAAGTGGAGTCTCTATTGTTTTTTTTCGCATAACAGTCTATAATAATGATAGATATGATTCGCCTATTACTCAGTTATAGATGAATCAACAAGGGAGGTCAAATCATGTATATTACTACTTATCAATTCAATAAAGTAACTTCAAGTTGCTAAACATACAAGGTAAGAAAACATTTGAATTTGACCAAAATTTATTTTAGTCATGAATCAAAGATCCTTGTGTGAATTCACAATGGTCTTAATTTTTTTAAGACAAAGGGTTGCATTAATTATCATGCACTGTGATAACCCACTATTGTTAGTCAAAGTCTTAAATAAACATTTCTGACAAAGGGGTACTGCCTATCAAAATGATAGAGAAGAAGGTATATATGGATCAGGCATTACTTGTAGGTCTTAGTTATAAAGAATCTACAGAAGAAACACAAAGTTCATTAGATGAACTAGAGCATTTAGCACTTGCCCTAGATATTCAAACGAAAGACAAAATCATTCAAAATGCGAAAACTATTTCCCCAAAATATTATATAGGGAGTGGTAAAGTAGCTGAAATTAAAAAAATGATTGAGGTCTTAGATATTAATCTTGTTATTTTTGATGATACACTATCACCAGCTCAACTAAAAAATTTAGAAAAAGAACTAGATACTCAAGTCATTGATCGCAGTTTTTTGATTCTTTCTATATTTGCAGAAAGAGCTCAAAGCAAGGAAGCTGAATTAGAAGTTTCACTTGCCCAAAAAATGTATTTATTACCACGCTTAATCGGTATGCGAAATTCATTATCTAGACAAGGTGGTGGTTCATATAACGCAAAAGGTCCGGGTGAAACAAAATTAGAACTCGATCGAAGACGTTTAATGCATGAAGTATCTGTAATCAAAAATGAATTAACAAAAATTAAAGCTGAAAAACAAATTTCAAGAAAACAAAGAATTAAATCTCAAATTCCAGTTGTAGCCCTAGTTGGTTACACGAATGCTGGTAAATCTTCATTGATGAATAGCTTAAGCAGTTATTTGAAAAATGAATCAGAACCAGTATTAGAAAAAGATATGCTTTTTGCTACCTTGGATACAAAAGCAAAACGATTGCAAAAAGAAAATTATCCACCCTTTATACTGATTGATACTGTTGGTTTTATTAATAAACTTCCTCATGAACTCATCCGTTCATTTGAATCAACTTTAAGCGATGTAGTTCATGCAGATTTACTACTACATATCGTTGATGGTGCTTATTTTAACTACCACCAAATTGATACTACAAAATCAGTGCTAAAGGAGATAGATGCAGATCAAATAGAACGACTTCTTGTCTTAACTAAAAAAGAAATTGCACTATCCGAACCACCTATTCATGATGATTTTATCTTTATTTCCAACAGGACTAAAGAAAATATAGATGTACTTGTAGATACTATATATGGACACCTCTATAAAGAAAGTAGAATTCAACTACTTAAAATCCCATTTGATCAAGGTCAAATTTATTCTCATTTGAAAGAAAGTACAACAATCCTTGAAACGAGATATGAATCTGATGGGACACATGTGAAAGTAATTTTAACACCAGATCAAACAATACAATATAAATCCTATATTATTGACAAAAAAACCGCTAACTAAGCGGTTTTTCGTTTATAAAGTCTTCAAATTTTTCAATTAATTCGTCTGCATTAATCATTAAACTAAATCTATCACTTTCAATAAATTCAAGTTTTGGATGATCGAACAATTCAACCAAGGTCTCAATCAACTCAGCTCCTCCAAAAGGATCATTATCGTGACCATAAAAAATTAAAACATTTTGACCCAAGTGACGAAAATCTTCGGGCTTGAATGAATATGTATCAATGAAGCTTTTAATTAGTCGCATTTGTAGTTTTTCATCTTCTTCAGAATAATTTGCGATCATGTACTCAAATAAATCAATTTCAGATTCATCCTTTATTGCTGTTTCAACTTGTTCGAGAAATACACCTTTTACTGAATCTAATGGCATGACTTTCCTAAGTTCTTCCAGTTCCTTTACAACAGCTAATACATCTTGAATAACTTGCTTTGATGCTTCATTCATATGCGTAGTTTTTGTCAATGTATTGTATAAAATAAGACGGTCTACTTTATGAGGATATTCATAAGCAAAAGCTTGAGCAAAACTTCCTCCATGACTCGCTCCAAATATCGTAATTTGATGTATTCCTAAACTATCTAAGAGCTTATCTACAATTCGAGTAAGTTCTTTAATATTTTTAATGTTATGGGGATAATCGAGGGTTAAGATTCGATTTTTTTTAGCTAAAGGAGAAATAATCTTAAAATAGGATTCAGTGGGAAACATACTGCTTCCCATAAGAATCAGTATCACTCTTTCGCCTTCTCCAAATAGCCTATATGTCATTTCATAATTTAAATATGTAAATGGGAGAGATTTATATGTTTTTATAAATTTTAAAAAGCTTTCGAATACTTTCATAATTTCCTCTTTTACAGATTAAATTGCTTTTTCAAATCATAGAGAACAGCTAATTCACGTTGAATCCATGTAGCAATTTCATGATGTTTTTTAGCTGCTTCAATATTACCATAAATTGCCTCGTCTATAGAAACGAACTTAAGTTGATAGCCATATTCATGCTCATAATCATCAAGTTTTGTTGACGTAATTTCATCATAGATATCGCATAAATAGTAATGAGAATCCATTTCAAAGATTTCATTCTCATCAAAAATAGATCTTCTTTTTTCTATAGATTTTCCATAAAAAGAAATCGACTCTTTAATAATTATTAATCCAGTTTCCTCTTTGGTTTCTCTAATTACAGTATCTATATCCGTTTCATCATTTTCTTTTCCCCCACCTGGAAACTTAAATTCATTAAATTTTGAACTTGATATAAGTGCAAGTTTTTGATCTTTGAAAATAATTGCTCTAACGGCAATTCTTTTATAATATTTATGACACATGTCGTAATTCTTAGAATCGAAATGTTCAATAATTCTCATAGTTCACCAATCTCTATAATCTTCTAGATTAATCAATTTATATTCTCTAATTATTCTTCTATTACTTGTTTATAAACCCATAATAAGTATTGACTCTATACTATTACTTTAACACACAGTTCCATATTCCTTAATACTAAGAATATATTAAAATCGAAATATATAGAGTACCTCTTATAAAATTTTTCACATTTTACAGAATTTCTTTGTTTCTTCTAGATCGTTAATAATAAAAAATTAAAACACCTAATTTGTAGGTGTTTAGTGTAGAGTTTGTCTATTCGTTATTCTAGTTCAAGAAATACAATGTGCTTGGTACACGCTATCATATTAAACTTGCATCTCAATCTATATCATTTGCCTCAAATTTTTGGTGTTGAAAGTTACTTTTATTTATAATTTTTCTTAGGTGCTGGAGTCTTGACAATTATCAGTTCAAGTATTTCTTTATTATTATTCCTAACATTCATTGTAGTGTCATAGGGTATATTTAATACTATTCCTTTTTTATATTGAGTAATTGCATTATCGTTTAACCCAATAGAAAGTGTTCCTCTGATAACAGTCATATACAAGTTAGCATTTGATTGATGAATTGGGAGTCCTTCTCCTTTTGGAAAAACAAGATGGAGATACTGAATATTATCATCAAAGATAACTGTTTCAATAGTATTTTCATCAGTTTGAGCATTTTGAAACACCTTAGCTGTTAATTCCATTTTTTATTGATCTCCTTTTTTAAATTTTTGTTCTAGATTCTTTTTCATTGCCATTAAATATGGTTTTTCATGTTTGAAAAAATGATATGGTTTATACAAGAAATATGGTGTAAATAGCACAATATATATCAAAGTGTTGGGCATTATTGAAACTAAAACAAGATGAATAAATATCAATAAATATGCTAAGTATGCAAAACGTTGAAGTTTTTTCCATTTAAACATGATTTCTGGATTGTCAACTTTTTTGAAAGAAGTTATAAACAAGGGAATCATCACCAAATAAGCCAATAATCCAATGATATCAAATAAGCCATTGTTAACAAATTTATCAATGAAATAAAAAATTGCATGTGGTGTAAGAATTATAAATCCAATGATTGAGTAGATTGACCTGACAGAATATAAATGTTTGTAAATTTGACTTTCACGATTAAATATTCCCGTAATCATAACAACATAAAAGAATGCAAACCCAAGAAATCCTTGGTTAATGGGTATCGATACAGAAACATTTCTAAAGATAACAGATAATACTCCTATGATTGTAAATACTCCATATTGTAAATATTTGTATTTTTCTATCTTATCTGATAAAAAATATCCCGCTAACCCGATTAAGATGATAAACAAAATTGAAATCATATTATTTTACTCCCTTTTCGATGATTTTTATTCTTTCTGTGAATAGTTCTAGACTTTCTGATTCCGACATTTTGTCATGAACACATACATTATAAGTAGATAAATATATAGTCATTGCATAATCAATTAATGAAGCTTTTTTAATTCCATCTAATTGATCCAATTGATCACTTCCAGTCTTAAATGAAGCAAGTATTGAGTATATCCCAATTTTTTGTGAAGGATGATAGATTGTTCCCTCCAAACAACCCATCTTTCTAGTTTGGAGAAATCTAAAGTAGTGAGTCAAAAGTAATTTTCTTTCGTCAAAAGCATATTGAACTATATCATATTTAAAAAGTTTGATGAGAAAATCAAATAAGTTCCCTTTAAAACCTTCAGCAAGATTAGATACTTTTTTGATACGATCTGTACGAAGAGTAGAAATTACAAGATTATAATAATCTTCCAAATTTTCAAAATAGGCATAAAAAGACCCTCTGGGCAAACCGGCCTTATTCACAACCATTTGTATGTCGACATTTTCAAATGGATTTTTAGAGAAAATGTCTACACCAACCTCAATCAATTTTTTCTGTTTCTTCTCAGCAATATTATAGTATGTGTTTGTAGGCATAAGTTAATACCTCCTAAAATGACACCGTGTCATTATTATATAATAGTCACTCCAAAAAAGCAATCAATATGTTATGTGTACTAAATTTTTTTCATATACTGCTAGCTCTTTAGTTTTTGAGTACTTTAAATACTCTAGAATGAATTGTAAAAGTATCACTAAAAAGAAAACGTCTGTTCAACAGGCGTTTAAATTTGATGGCGGAAGAGATGGGATTCGAACCCATGCACCCTTTAGGATGACTGCATTTCGAGTGCAGCTCGTTATGACCACTTCGATACTCTTCCGTCATATAATATACTCATTTATTTTAACTAAAAAAATCATTAATTAATTCAATAACTTCTTCTTTAGATTTTGCTTGTGATAACTGTTTTCTAAGTGTACTCGCATGTTCAATACCTTTAAGATACCACGGACCATGACTTCTCATCTCTAAGATTCCTACCTTTTCACCTTTAAGTTTACATAAAGCATCTAAATGATGAATCATCATCTCTTTAATTTCTTGATGTGATGGACGGTCTATCTGTGTTCCATCTTTTAAATACGCTTTTATTTCTCTAAATATCCATGGATTACCTAATGATGCTCTTCCAATCATAATTGCATCACAACCAGTATAATCTAACATATATTTTGCACTGGGACCATCGATGACATCCCCATTTCCAATAACAGGAATACTCACATTTTCTTTAACCGCTTTAATAATATCTAAATCTGCATTGCCGCTATATCCTTGTGCACGGGTTCTAGCATGTACAGTAATTGCACTCGCTCCAGCTTTTTCTATTCTTTTAGCTACTTCAACTGCATTAATTGAATTAATATCCCAACCACTTCTTATTTTAACTGTCACTGGCTTTTTAACATTTTGAACAATTGAAAAAACAATCTCTTCAATTAAATCTGGATTTTTCATCAATGAAGCACCCGCTTGAGCTTTGATTGCTACTTTAGGTACTGGACACCCCATATTAATATCAATGATATCAGCATCACTATATTGATCAATGTACATAGCTGCATCAACCATCGACTTTAAGTCTGATCCAAAAATTTGTTGTGCCATGGGTCTTTCTAAATCTGTCATATATAGCAATTTCATCGTTTTCTCATTTTTATGAAGTAATCCTTTATCAGACACCATTTCAGCATAAACTAATCCCGCACCAAATTTTCTTGATAAAATACGAAAAGGACTGTTTGACACTCCAGCCATCGGTGCTAAAATAATTTTATTCTCAATTTCAAGATTACCAATTTTAAATGACATTAAATCACCTTTACTATTTGCTTAAAAATTACACTTTGTGCAAGACTAGTATAAACATTTAATGTCCAGATATCAAGTTAATTCATTTCTTATCTTCTAATAAAAATAAAAAAAAAGAACCTGAGTTCTTTCATTTATGAACTAATTCTAATTTACCGCTGCCTCTAATAAAGCTTTTTGAACAGCTTCTAATATGCCTTCGCTTGTATGTGTAGCACCAGCTATAATATCTATTTGAGCTGAATTCTGCTGGATGATTTGATTGATTAGAAGATTTGCATCATAAAGATATAACCCTCGTTTATCATAGGGAGTACATCCGCAATCATAAACATGAATATCCATAATCTCTCCATCTACAATAGTAACTTCTAAATCTACGATTAACTGGTTATACCCCACCGCTTGTGCTCTATAGGTTCCATCGACAAAATCTGTGCTACTAATCACAGGTATCTCGGATTCAGCTGTTGAAAAAACTGGCAACCCCGCAAATTCCACAATCAAGATAACAATGACTGATGTCAAAACTATAGATTTTATAATTGCGTGAGATTTATAGATATAATTAATTTGCTTTACTAAAAAATAGAGACCAAAAATAACAAGATACTGTACTGTAAACTCCGAAGTTGTAATTAAAAGATGAATAAATAAAAGTAGATAACTAAAATAAGCAAATTTTTGATATTTAACCCATGACTTGATATTCATTCTTTTCTTAATAATTTTAAAGGAAATAATAAATAAAGGAATCATAATAACAAAACTGATAATACCATACCATTCATAAGCAATGGAACCTATTAATGAATAATACAAATAAATCAGACCGTGAGGAATAATTAAAATAAACCCTATAATGGAATATTCTTTTCTTACTGTTCTAAGTCTTTTTGATAGGGTAGATTTCCGGCTGAAAGCTCCCGTTATCATAACGACAAGCATAAAACTTACACCTAAAAATCCAAGATTAATGAATTCAAATGATGGATTTTCATATAAGAAAGTTGCTACAATAGCAAGAATCAAAGCTAAACTGTAAAAATATATTTCATTTTTATGAATAAATTTTGAAAAAAAGTATGCAAGGATGATTAAACCTAGCATGATGATAACAAACATAATCTTCATCCTTTCTAGAACGTAACCTTATATAACTAACAAAAAAATACTCTAAATTATTGGTGAAAATAAAAACTTCACTATTTGCAATAATTTAATCATAACATAATTGTTTAATCATTCAAGTAAAATCTGTAAAGCATATCCTATGATATAGATTTCATGTAATGTGCTAAAATATGAATGATAAGGAACTGATAATATGAAAGATTATGCTTTAATTGCTCACGCTTATAACAAAACAGTAAGAATATATGTAGCATCTTCCACACATCTTGTTGAAGAAGCAAGAAAAATACACAAGACATGGCCTACGGCAACGGCAGCACTTGGACGTTTTTTAACTGTATCTGCAATGATGGGTTTAATGTATAAAGAAAAAGAACGTATCACCTTAAGAATTAAGGGAGACGGTCCTATTGGATCAATGCTTGTAGAAGCCAATACATTAGGTGAGGTTCGAGGTGAACTAACAAACTCAAATGTCTACCTACAATATGAAGATGGTCCAAAAAAAGGTAAGCTCAATGTGGGTGCAGCAGTTGGAAAAGGATTTCTACATGTTACAAAAGATTTAGGTATGAAAGAATTCTTCACATCTTCTTCTGAACTTCAAACAGGAGAAATCGGTGATGATTTCACCTATTATTTTGCACTTTCCGAACAAACCCCCTCATCTGTTGGTCTTGGCGTTTTAGTTAATGTTGATCATTCTGTATTAGCAAGTGGTGGTTATATTCTACAAGTCATGCCAAATATCAAAGAAGAAACAATCACTCATTTAGAATCTTTAATCTCTAGTTTACCACCAATGTCAACACTCATTCATGAAGGAAAAACACCTGAAGAAATCTTAACTCTTCTTTCTAGTGGGACTGAAGAAATCTTAAAAAAACAACCTATCAATTATAGCTGCCACTGTTCAAAAGAGAGTTTTTCAAAATCCTTATCCGCATTAGATGATGAAACTATGGATTCATTAATACATGAAGACGGACAAGCAGAAATAGAGTGTCATTTTTGTCATAAGAAGTACCACTTCACCAAAGATGAACTTCTTAAAATAAAAAACTTCAGAAAGATATGAAGTTCTTAGTGATTAAATATATTTACTATAACCACTTAATTCTATAACTCTTATCATTTTTTTATGTTAAATCATTGGCTGCTCATTAATACCAAGCGCACCTTGACAGTTTATTGTCACAATGCTATAATTATTACAAATGTTAATTATACGCTGAGAGTACTGAGCAAAGCAAAATTCAAATTATTTATTTGGTTTTGCTTTTTTTAATAGTAAACTGGTTTGAACTTTTCAAATATTTTTTGGGACTGATTTCTACATTATATAAATCACTATATAATGAAAATAGAGAAAAAAGAGAGGAGAAAAAATGTTTAAAAAATTGTTGAACCCAGTAAAATTGCTGGTGGCTTTACTTATTGTCATACTTGCTTCTAGTTTCTTTGCAGCAACGGTTCAAAGTTCATTCTTTTCGGTTAAAGTAGAGGCTATTACTTTTGAAACTGAAAATGGAGAACTCGCTGGCTATCTATACACACCTCGTGGTGTTGATAATGCCAATCCAGCTCCTGCAGTCATCTTCACACATGGCTACTTGAATAATAAGGAAATGCAGGAAATCGGAGCTATAGAACTTTCCAAGAGAGGTTACGTTGTTTTAGCTATCGATATGTATGATCATGGTGATTCATCAAAAATGGATGCAGCTTTTAGTTTCTATGTGAAATCCCTCTATGATGCGGCACAATACATGTATGATCAAGACTATGTTCTAAAAGATGCTGATGGAAATGGTATGATTGGTGTCAGCGGACACTCTATGGGTGGATTCTCAGCTGAATATGCTGTTATTTTTGATGAAATGGATTTTGCGACAAATGGCTATCGCAAAATTGTAACTTCATTAGCAGTTGGTTCAGACTTCCGTTATGTATTTGTTGCTGATCCAACAAGTTATTTTGCAAACAGAAGTAGCGGCGTTATAGCAGCTCATTACGACCAATTCTTCTTTGATAATGATTCTCCAGCAGGTACCGGTTCTGTTATTTATAAAGATTACACAACCGATTCAGTTGGTCTAGAATTTTTAGGAAGAACTGCATCTGAAGTTACAGAAGCTGGTGTTTTCTATTATCGTGATGGTGGTCAAAGAGTCATTTATACTCCTGATGAAACACATCCACAAAACACATGGTCACTTGAATCAGGTAAAGACACAATTACTTTCTTTGAAAGAGCATTCTCATTCCAATTAACATTGCATAATCTCGGTGATTTAGAAGATTATGGTATTACAACTGGAAGCACCACTCAAACATGGTGGTTAAAAGAAGCCTTCACAATGATTGCATTAGTTGCTTTATTTATTATGATTTTCCCAGTATTCACACTTATTTCAAAATTACCTGTATTCAACAAAGCTAATGGTAAAGACTTAACTCTTGAAGCTCCAGTTAAGTTATCAAATGAAAAGAGATACTTAAAAGGTATCATTATTACACTAGCAACGCTTTTAAGTGCTTTCTACATTCCTATTTTTATGGATCGTTCAACAGCTGTTGATGCAACAAATGGTGCATTATCTGGTTTGGCATTGCTTGGTTCAGCATTATATTATGTTATGGCAGGTGCAGTTGTTATTGCTATCGCAGTATGGATTGTTGCCCTTGCAAAAAACGAAAACAAGGAATCTATCCAAACAGCTCAAAAAGTATCTCTTGGATCTGGAGCAATTATATTTGTTGCCCTTTCATTCCGTTGGTTATTAACTCACCCAACCATACTTAATGATACTAATTATTGGGGCGCGCCTTCAGTTAATACTATCTTCTATTGGGCTTTGTGTAGTGCAGCAATCATTTTACTTGTAACACTTGTTGCAGTTCCAATGTTAAATTATGGTGAGGAAGTTGAAAATCCTTATGGTATTAAAGCATCTTTAGTCCAAGTTGGATCTAGTTTATTAACAGCTATTGCTGTCACAACAGGTATTCTATTGGTAGTTGCTGTTGTTGGCTGGGTTTTCTTAACTGACTTTAGATTCTACACTTATGCAATTCAAATTTTTAATTCTAGCCAATTTTTAGCAGCACTCAGATATATGCCAATCATCTTCATTTATTACTTTGCTGCAGCTATTAGTGTTCATGCAAATACAAGAAACATGAAGGGTTGGTTAGCTGATGTTTTAGCTGCTTTCTTACTCGCTGGTCCTGTCGTATTATTCTTAGTTTATAACTATTGGGTACTCTATAATACAGGTGCAGCAGCTTTCCCAAGTTTCTCACTTTCTGCAATTCTTTGCGTTGGATTGGTTCCAACATTATCAGTTGCCGGTATTATTTCAAGAAGATTTTCACAAAAGACAGGAAATGTATGGACATCCGTATTCTTCAATACAATCTTTTTTACGTTGATCACGTTAGCAAACACAATCGTATACGTTATTGCAATTGCATAACTTATTAAGTAAATGTTTGCAAACTATTGATGGATTTAAATTTTAATTATTAAAAGGACAATCGCATGCTGCGAGTGTCCTTTTTTTGAATTAGATTTATGTCATATTCTTATTAGATTTTTTTCTTATTTTCTTAAATCCTTTAATCAATCTAAAATTAATGATATCAATCAAACCTTCAACTAAAATTAATGGAAATTTACCATCACTAAATAAAGATAACATACGCAAAGGTGTTTCAGTAAGGGTTGCTTTTGCCACTTCTTTCATCCAATTTTCTTCCATTTTTTCAGTCGTCTTCATACCTTCTTTTACAATAAAATAAGCTAAGATTCTTCCAAAGAAAGTTTTTCTGATATCGTTTAGTGTTGAAGAAAGGGTATATGGGCGTTTATACTTGATATTCTTTTTAGGTAATGCTTTTGAATATATCTTATTAAAATCTTCAATGTTATAATTTTCGTCTTGATAACTCAATTTAGGGTGGGTAACTTGGGAACCTTCTAAATCAATATCAAATGATTGAATGATTTCATTAACATTTTTTGCTATTAATAATTTATAAGTTCCTTTTTCTATCATCCATTGATTCTGATAAATATCGTAATAAGAAAATTCACTTTTATCAACTCTAATCATGACGTTGACAACTTGATCAGGTTCAATAAGAATTTTATCAAAACCTTTTAATTCCCTATGTGCTTTAAAAACTGTTGATTGATTGTTCTCAAGATAAATTTGTATAACTTCTTTACCTTTCATCTTTCCAACATTCTTAATATCCATCATCATAACAAATTCATGTTCAGCTTCTTGAATCGACATATTTGAATATTCGAATGTTGTATAACTTAGACCATATCCAAATGGATAATGCACTTCCTTATTAAAGGTATTATAGTAGCGATATCCTATGAAAATTGATTCATCATAATAAACAGAGTGGTTATCATTGGTCAATTGGACATTACAATCATTGATGTCATCAATGAATGTTTCAGCTAATCTTCCCGATGGATTTTCAATGCCATAGAGTAAATCCATAATAGCTGCAGCTGCCGATTGACCACCCAGATATGCCATAAGTAAGCCTTTAACTTGTGGTTCAAAATCAAATTTAATAACGGATCCAGCTATTCCCACTACAATTAAATTAGGATTGATTTTAACTAATTCTTTGATGAATCTTTTTTGATTTTGAGGTAATTCCAGTGTTTTTCTATCAAATCCTTCTGTTTCATATGAATCAGGAAGTCCTAACAAACATACGATTTTATCAGCATTCATTGCTAACTTGCAAGCTTCATTTGAAAGTTCATCATCATCCTTTGATTCAATCAATCCATACCCTTTGGATACCACAATCTGATCAGAGTACGCTGAGTAAATATCCTTGATCTGGTCTAGATGTGTAGGATTAATGTGTGAACTTCCTCCTCCTTGATATCTAATATCGTCAATAAATCCACCAACGATAAGTACTTTATCTTTTTTATCTAAAGGCAGTATATCTTCATTTTTCAGTAAAACCATGGATTCCCTTGCGATAATTCTTGCCGCATTATGATGCTTGCTTGAACTAAATGATTCATGGAAACTTTGGTGATATCTGTTGACCATATTACTGATCCGTCTTGATGATTTTTCAACAGCATCTCCGATTTTATCGTTTAGTAACGCTGCTTGAATAATCTTATCGGTATGATACCCTCTGCTAGACGGCATTTCTAAATCACATGATGCAAGTAAACTTTTTTCTCTATGATTTATAGCTCCCCAATCTGATACAACAACACCCTCGTATTGCCATTCATTTCTCAACATATCAGATAAGACCGGACTTTCAGTTGCATAAAATCCATTGATTTTATTATAGCTAGCCATAACGCTACCTGGATTTTCTTTAATCACCCTTTTAAATGCTTTTAAATATATTTCTCTTAGTGCTCTATCATCAACAATGCAATCGATTGTAAATCTATTTTTTTCTTGATTATTACAAAAGAAGTGTTTGACAGAAGTTCCGATATTTTGGTCTTCCATTGCACGTACATAAGCTGCACCTAATTCACCCGCTAAAAATGGATCTTCAGAAAAATACTCAAAATTACGCCCACATAATGGGCTTCTTTTCATATTTATTCCTGGACCTAAAACCATGTTGACTTCATTAGCTTTAGCTTCTATTGCAATCAATTCTGCCATTGTTGCAATCAATTCTCTGTCAAAACTACATGCTGTTAAGCTAGCAGTAGGAAAGGCAGTTGCTTTAACACTACCTGAAATACCTAATGCATCTGTTGATTCAACTTGTTTTCTTAATCCATGTGGACCATCTGTCATCATGATCGATGGTAATCCCTCAAAGACTTTAGTATGCCATACATCAGCTCCATCTAGTAGTGCAACTTTTTCTTCAAACGTTAATTTCACAAAACCACCACTTCCTTAGAAATAGTCTGTTCGTTAACATGGATTTCAATTTTCCCTTTTCCTTTAGATTTTGTTTTTACCCAAAAACCAAGCGTACCCCCTTGTAAACTTACTTGATTAGGTCCGATTAATTCAACTGCGCCCGATACTTTAATGGTGATTGGATCAAAACTATATTGAACCAATTCTTGATGTTGATTTACTTTAGAAATCACACATCTAGAAACATCATAGGTATCTTCAATTTTTAATTCTTTTTTTATAACATCTAAAACATATTCAAACGTTTCGTTGTTTTCTTTAAATACTGTCTTCATTAACTGATTATTTTGATATCCTTCAAAACGATAACTCATTTTTTCTGTTCCCCAACCACTCATATAACGATAAAACATTTTGACTCCTTCGTCATAACTCATCTTATATTTTTTAAGTAAATATAAAATTTTCAATTTGAATTTGAGCGGTAAATGATTACCATATTGGCCAACTGTCTTTAATATACCTTTCGTCATTTCTGCATCACGATGACTCATCTTTTCATTTTCTTTAAGTGTATCCCCTATAAAATCTGTAATGATGACTGGTGGGTGTTCTAGGTTTGGATACTGTTTCTTATCTGGATAGAAAGTGCCTACATATTGATCATTCTTGAAAAGTTTGATATAGTCCATATTTGTGAAGACATAAACTTTCGAAAGTTCTCCCGCTGGGTGATCACCAATATTCATTGTTGATGATACTTCTAAAATTGGTTGATGTTGATTTTGTGATGCATATGAAAAACTAGCCATCTTAGGAATTCTAAACATATCCAAGACGCCATGATAACAAATGCGATCTCCACTACCAAACTCCTGGTGAGTGTTATAGTCAGACATGCACCATCCAATAGAACCACTTATATGATTGTCTTTTTCCATCATTTCATGAATTACATTTAAATGTCGTAGCGCGTGACTTAATCTATGTAGTTCATCATCGTATCTTTTTGTTGGAAACATATGTCCGTTATATTCGCTTACCAAATAAGGAATTTTCTTTGTTATTTTACTTTTTTCTTCTAATCCTCTATTGTATCCTCTATGTGAAAAATCATTGTATGTATAGACATCTTCCAAAAATTCACTTTGTTGAAGATTTCTTACACCCGCAGTTTGTCTAGTTGGATCTAGGTTTCTAGCAATGCCGTTCGTCTTAAAATAGAAATCATGATTGTCAGCTGATTCGTTAATGCGAACTCCCCATAAGACAATCGATGGGTGATTTCGGTCTCTTAAAATCATTTCTTTGACATTTTGACAGCTCAAATCTTGCCATTTTTCATCACCAATATGTTGCCATCCTGGAATTTCTTCAAAAACGAGCAATCCGATTTCATCACAACGGTCTAAGAAATGTTTAGACTGTGGGTAGTGAGAAGTTCTTACTATATTTGTTCCTAATTGATATTTAAGGATTTCTGCATCTTCATATTGAGCACTTTTGGGCATGGCATATCCGACGTATGGATAACTTTGATGACGATTAAGTCCTAACAATTTGATTTTTTCTCCATTCAAATAAAAACCATCTTCTTTGAATTCGGCACTTCTTATCCCAAATCTTTCAGTGATCTGATCAATTACTTCATCATTCACTCGATATGTGATGATTGCATCATATAAGTAATGTGTCTTTAAATCCCATAGAACTGGTCTTTCAATATCAAGATCTATATTGATTGTCTGATCCATCACTTTTGAGCTTTTCATTGAAACAATTTTTTTATTTGCTTTTAAAATGGAAACATCAATTTCTCCGTTGTTTTGAGAAAGTCCAATCTCAAACTGTACTTTGCTATTTCCATTATTTTTAATAAACGTATACTTAATATGCTGTTGTTCTAAAACAAGCAATGATACTTCTCTATAAATCCCACTGTAACCTAAAAAATCAACAACTCCACCAAAAGGAGGAATAGAAGGATCTTCTTTGCTATCAACGATGACCCAAACTTCATTTTTTTCTCCATAAATAAGTTTTTCTGAAATATCAAACTCAAAAGCTGTGTATCCTCCTCTGTGATCACCAACATAGTTCCTATTGATATAAATTTTTGCTTGATGTGCAACGCCTTCAAACAAAATTTTGACTATTTTGCCTTCCCAACTTTTTTTAGCATCTAGATCATAGAGATAACTTAATTCGGATTCGAGTATTTTTTCATTGAAATGATGAAAAGGTATCTCAATACCGTGATGGGGTAAATTCACTTTTTGAAAATTCTCTTTATCTCTATTTTTGAGATGACTATCTTCATAAGGTGCACAAAACCAATTAAAATTTATAGGAATCAGTTCTCTCATGATACGACCTCCTGATTTTTTTGTTTACAAAAATACAATTGTGATCCATAATCACCTAATAATCTAATTTGATCGGAATAACCAGTCCCCATAAATTGCTGTTTTGGTCTAAATCCTTCTTTTAGTAATCTCCCACTTGCTTCAAATGACTCGGTTGCATTATCTAGTTGTTTATATCTTGAAATAAATCTCATCAGCATTCCGTTAGGATTCAC
>JAFGTI010000041.1 GCA_016934175.1 Acholeplasmataceae bacterium
GATCATCAGTATAAAGTAATCAAGGATTTCCCACACACGCTTCCTACGGATGCAGAAGTGATTATGGATGAAGTATTAACTTATTTTAATAGCAAGAACTAAGATTTCTATCTTAGTTTTTTTTATTAACTTTATTCTTTTTATCGTCTATAGTAATGATATAATCATAAATAGGAGGATTAAAAATATGAAAACAATAGAAACGATTTATGCACCTAAGGCAGTAGGGCCTTACAGTCAGGGGATTTTAGCAAATGACACACTTTATGTTTCTGGTCAAATTCCATTTGATCCACAAACTAATCAACTCATCTCGTTAGATATTAAAGATCAAACGAAACAAAGTTTAACAAATATTTTAGCAATTGTAGAAGCTGCGGGATTAAAAAAAGAAAATATTGTACGATGTGGTGTTTTTATGACAGATCTCAATGAATTTTCTAAAATGAATGAAGTTTATAGTGAGTTTTTTGGTCAACTTAAACCAGCTAGAGCAGCGGTTGAAGTCAGAAGACTTCCCAAGGATGTCTTTATTGAAATTGACGCAATTGCAGTTAAATAGAACTGAATGAAGAAAATCATTAAAAAACAAAAAATAGTTATCTTATTTGTTGTTGCGCATCTAATCTTGCTCACCATGTATTTCTTTATGCCTATTATTCAAGAAGGTGTTTCAGTTCAAATGTTTGATTTAACCATGTTTAAAGGATTCGATTTGGCACATGCTCAAACATTTGTAAGTGAATTAAGTACACAAGGAAAAACATATTATTTATTTCTACAAATACCTTTGGACTTTCTCTATCCATTATTAGTATCTACATTCTTTTATTTATTTTTTCTAGATCAAACAAGAAATAAAAAGTTTGCAGTCATAGGTTATAGTTCAATGATGTTTGATTATCTAGAAAATATTTTTGTCATTATCATATTAACGCGTGCTACACTTACAAATGAATTAGTTTCAGTTGCTAGTGTAGTAACAATTATTAAAGCTTGTTTTTATGTTGTAAATTATGGAATAACGATAGTTTTATTGGGAAGATGTAGATATTTGAAAGGTTGCCCAATTCGCAGTTTAATCGAAAAAAAGAGGAGATGATAACATGGATTTTTTAAAGCATAATCGTGACGCATGGAATAAAGAAGTTGATGATAAAAATGAGTGGACAATTCCAGTAGATCATGAAACGATTGAAAAAGCCAGAAAGGGAGAAATCAATTTGTTACTCACACCGTCTATACCTGTTCCTATGTCGTGGTTTGATGGTGTTATAGGAAAAAAAATATTATGTCTTGCATCCGGAGGAGGACAACAAGTTCCTGTTTTAGCAGCTGCTGGTGCAAAAGTTACTGTATTAGATAATAGTCCTAATCAATTGAAGCAAGATGAATTTGTTGCAACAAGAGAGAATTTAGAAATTAAGACTATATTGGGAGATATGAGAGATTTATCCATATTTGAAGATGAATCTTTTGATTTAATTTTTCATCCGGTGTCTAATTTATTTATTGATGATGTGAATCCGGTTTGGAAGGAAACATATCGTGTATTAAAAAAGGGTGGAAGATTGCTTTCGGGATTTTGCAACCCATTATTATTTATTTATGATTATGCAGCATGGGAAAAGGATCAAAGTTTAATTACAAAATATAAAATTCCATACTCTGATTTAGAACAATTACCCAAAGAAGAATTAGATAGAAGAGTTGCAAACAGAGAGCCGCTAGAATTTGGCCACACCTTAGATGATCAAATTGGAGGACAAATCAAAGTGGGTTTCTCCATTCATGGATTTTATGAAGACGGGTTCGAAAAAGATTTTATTGATGACTACATTAAACCGTTTATAGCAATGCTTGCGATAAAGTAATTTAAAACCGAGTTCATTTGAATTCGGTTTTTTATGTGATTTAATACATATTTAATCCAAATAGCATATTTCACCAATTTTTAGCATTAAAAGTGTAAAATATAGATGATTTATTGGAGGGAATATAATGTTAGAACTAAACAATATTAAAAAAGACTACTTTGTAGCTGGAAAACCTTTTCCAGCGTTAAATGGTATTAGTCTCAATTTCAAAAAGAACGAATTTGTTTCAATACTAGGAGCTTCAGGTAGTGGAAAAACCACATTATTAAATATTATTGGCGGCTTAGATCGTTATTCTAGCGGAGACTTACTCGTTGATGGGAAGTCTACAAAAGACTTTAGTGATACTAATTGGGATGCTTATAGAAATGCAACGATAGGGTTTGTTTTTCAAAATTATAATTTAATATCTCATTTATCGGTTTTAGATAATGTTGAGATGGCCTTAAGATTATCGGGCGTCGGTGCAAAAGAAAGAAAAGAAAGAGCAACCACAGTACTTATTGAAGTTGGATTAAAAGATCATATCAATAAAAGACCTAATCAACTATCTGGTGGGCAAATGCAAAGAGTTGCTATTGCTAGAGCACTTGTTAATAATCCAATGGTTCTTCTTGCTGATGAACCATCAGGAGCACTAGACAGTCACACTAGTCATCAAATTTTAGAATTAATTCAAAAGATATCAAAAGATAGATTAGTCATCATGGTTACACATAATTCTGAATTAGCAAATTCATTTAGTGATCGAATTGTCACTCTTGTAGATGGTAGAGTTGTTGAAGATACAAGACCTGTTAAAATTAATTCTACACAGGTTGAAAATGATAAATTGCTAACTAAAAAAACATCTATGAGCTACATGACTGCTCTCAAAACAAGTTTTAAGAATTTACTGACAAAAAAAGGTAGAACACTGATTACAGCACTTGCTGGTAGTATAGGTATTATTGGTATTGCTTTAGTTTTATCGATATCATCTGGGATGACGCGTTATGTTAATGATCTGCAAAGTGATACTTTGGCAGGTTTTCCAATTAGCGTTAATGCACAAGTAGCAACTGATATATTTTCTGGTGCTACAGGTAGGTATAATGCTGAAGGAGAAACTAATGAGTTTCCAGATACTCCTACGATATATCCTTATGATCAAGCTTATAATACAACACTTCATACCAATGTTATTGATGACTCATTCATCAATTATTTGGAGGGTATGGATTCTACATTCTACAATTCAATTTCATATACAAGAGCTGTTCAACTTAATTTGATTGCAGAAACAAGCACGGGTGGATATATAAAAGTTATTTCAAGTGTAAATCCTAACTCACTTTTCATTGGAGGTAGCGTTTTAAGCGAAATACCTAATAATCCAGAATTTATAAAATCTCAATATGATATACTATCGGGTAGTTATCCAGAATCTTATGATCAAGTAGTGCTTATCGTGGATAAGGAAAACTTGATTGATGTTTCTATTTTAGAAAAATTAGGAATTTCTGTTACAGACAGTTATTCATTTGATGACTTTATAGGGATGACGTTTAAGACTGTTTCAAATGATGATTATTTTTCAAAAATTGGTAATATCTATATACCACAAACCGACTATGAAACAATGTTTAACAGCCCAGATGCAACAGCAATAACAATTGTAGGAATCATGAGGGTAAATGAAAATGCATCAACAGAATTGTTATCTACAGGTATTGGATATACGACAATGCTTACGGATTATATTATCGAGAGTGCAAGTACTTCTGGAATTGTGAACGATCAAATAGCTTCACCAGATATAAACATTTTAACAGGATTACCATTTACAACAACGATTACATATCAAAATGTGATGAGATTTATTGGTGGTGATTCTACACCTATTGGTGTTCAAATCTATCCAATTTCATTTGATGCAAAAGATCAAATAAAAGAATACATTGATACTTATAATATTGATAAAACAGAAGAGCAAACAATTCTCTATACTGATTTAGCTGAAACTATTTCAAATACTATTTCAAGTCTTATAGGGACAATTACAATCATTTTATCAGCGTTTGCTGGAATATCACTGGTTGTTTCATCTGTGATGATAGGGATTATTACGTATGTTTCAGTTGTTGAACGTACCAAAGAGATTGGTATTATGCGAAGCCTTGGAGCAAGAAAGAAAGATATTTCAAGAATCTTTAATGCTGAAACCATATTAATTGGTTTAGTAGCCGGTATATTTGGAATTTTATTAGCAATGTTGCTGAACATACCCGTTAATATCATTATTAATCGCCTGATTGGCGTTCCTGGATTCTCATCTCTTGAATTGATGAGTGCTGCTGGATTAGTTGCTTTAAGTACAGTCTTAACATTGATTGCTGGATTAATACCTAGTGGAATTGCAGCGAGAAGAGATCCAGTAGTAGCGCTTAGAACAGAATAATAAAATAAATAAAAGGACAACTTGTCCTTTTTTTATGGCTTTTGATGGGATTTTCTATAAGTAGATGGAGATACACCAAGTATTTTATGAAAAACATAAGTGAAATATGCATGACTTTCAAATCCCGAACGATAAGCTATATCAGTAATTGATTCATCTGTGATTAGTAATAGTTCTTTCGCTTTTGTTAAACGCAAATTCAATAAGAATTCATTTGGAGACCGGTTCATCGTTTGTTTGAAAATCTTTTGGAAATGTGATGGAGATAAATTTACAATTTGAGAAATTTGATTCAATGAGATTTTTTCTCCATAGTGATTCTCAATATAATCAATTGCCTTTTTGATTATCATGTGATATGCCGAAGAAGGTAGGTAATCTTGTTTACATTCTTGATATGCAGCATATATAATTTCAAGTATTAAAGAGCGAATTAATAAATTTGATGATGGCTCATTTTTAATGTATTGATCAAGAATGTTCTCAAAAATCATTTCATAATATTTTGGATTTTTTGTATGCAATACAGGAGGAAGCTGATTGAAGATCTCATTATGGTAGAACGGTTCAAAAGATGATTTATGATTTTGAGTCATAGAAAAAGAAATCATATAACATGAATAAGGTGACTCACCTCTAGTAAGATCTCCTGGTTTACGTAAACAAAGATCTCCTGGTTTTAGAACATATCTATTTCCTTCAAGATTCATATACCCATTTGACTCAATAATGAATTCAAATTCATAACTTTCTACGATACGTGAAGGGAATTTACCTATAATCCAATCTTTTCGATCAAGATTATAAGCATAGGTTCTTATCAATGAAGGATTAATTTCTGAGGTTTCCAAATTTATTATAGGTCTATCTTTTTTCATAATGACTCCTTCATGAGATTTTGATATAAAAATGCTTTACATTTCTCTTTTAAGCCTATATTATCACAAGATATTGATAATTATAACATTTTATTATAAGAAATTTGAATGAGATACATATAGAATAGGAATATATGGAGGGAGATTTCCTATGAAAAAAATTAAGATTGGTATTATAGGCTGTGGTGGTATTGCTTTAGAAAAGCATTTACCTAGCTTATCACTTATTAATGAAGTGGAATTGGTTGCTTTTTGTGATATTTTGATTGAAAAAGCAGAACAAGCGAAAATCAAATTTGGTAAAGAAGATTCAAAAGTATATCTAGATTATAAAGAAATGCTTAAAGATACATCTATTGATGTGGTTCACGTCTGCACACCTAACAGAAGTCATTCATTTATTACAGTTGATGCACTTGAAGCAGGTAAACATGTTATGTGTGAAAAACCTATGGCGATTAACTCAGTGGAAGCTAAAAAAATGGTTGATGCTGCAAAACGTACAGGCAAAAAATTAACCATAGGTTATCAAAATCGCTTTCGCGGAGATTCAATGTATTTAAAAGCTGAATGTGAAAATGATGTTTTAGGTGAAGTTTACTTAGCAAAAGCACACGCTATTAGAAGAAGAGCTGTTCCTACATGGGGTGTCTTTTTAAATGAGTATGAGCAGGGTGGAGGACCGTTAATTGATATTGGTACCCATGCACTTGATTTAACATTATGGACAATGAATAATTATCAACCTAAAATGGTTGTGGGTAGTGTATATCATAAATTAGGGAAGCAAACAAATGCGGCAAATGCTTGGGGTGATTGGAATACAGATGAATTAACTGTAGAGGACTCAGCATTTGGATACATTATTATGGAAAATGGAGCAACGATTATACTAGAATCAAGTTGGGCACTCAACACATTAGATGTTAGAGAAGCTCAAACAACACTATATGGAACTAAAGCTGGAGCTGATATGCAAGATGGATTACGTATTAATTACGTTAAAAATAACCGTCAAGTCATTGAAAAGCCAAGTTTTAAAGCTGGAGGAGTAGCATTCTATGCTGGAGGAGAAGAAAAACCTTCACATCTAGAAGCTAGAATGTGGATCGATTCAATTATCAATGACAACGAACCTTTAGTTAAACCAGAAGAAGCGTATATTGTTACTGAAATTCTTGAAGCTATTTATGAGTCAGCTAAACAAGGTAAACCTATTTATCTTAAGCGTGCGAAATAATGAAAATCGCGATTCAATTATATACATTGAGAAATGTTGACTTATCTTTTCCTGAAGTCTTAAAAAGAGTTAAATCTATCGGTTACGATGGTGTGGAATTTGCTGGGTTTCATAATATGAAAGCAAGTGATTTGAAGGCATTACTTGATGAAATAGGTTTAGAGCCTTTGGCTAGTCATACTAGTATTGATCAACTCAATAAAGAGATTGATGAAATTATTCTATATAATCGAACGATTGGAAATAATAATATTGTTATTCCATATACAGAAATTAAAGACTTAGCATCTTACCGATTGATCATGACACAATTAAAAAAGATTACCAAAAAACTTATTGATAATGGATTCCAAGTCTACTATCATAATCATGCACACGAATTTTCTGTGTTCAATAATGAGTATTTACTTGATAAATTATTAAAAGATATACCTGAGCTTAGATTAGAACTCGATGTATATTGGGCATATTATGCAAATGTGGATGTTCATGCATATCTTAATAAACACAAATCAAGAATAGATTTTATACATGTAAAAGGTATGGAAATTTATCAACATGAAAAATCATTTACAAGTGTGGGTGAAGGTGTGATTGATTATGCATCTATTTATGATCTTGGATTAAACTGTAATTATTGGATTGTTGAAAATGATCGCCCTAAAGACGATCCATTTGATAACACCCAAAGAAGTATCAAGTATATCAAAAAAATTATAAAAGGAGATGAATCTTAATGGATGTAGGTGTATTGACTGTTCCATATAGTGCAAAGAGCTTAGATGAAACACTAAAATATTTATCTGGTTTAGGTATTAAGTATGTAGAAATCGGTACTGGAGGATATCCAGGGAAGGCACATGCAAATCCAGACATTTTATTAAGTGATGAAAAAGAATTAGAATCATTTAAAGAAACAATTAAAAAGTATAATGTTAAGATTAGTGCGTTAAGTTGTCACGGAAACCCTGTGCACCCAAATCTAGAACGTGCAAAGAAGGATCACGAAGATTTTATTAAAACAGTCTTACTAGCTGAAAAACTAGGCGTTGATACAATAAATACTTTCTCTGGATGCCCAGGTGGTAGTAAAGGTGATCAAACACCTAACTGGGCTGTTTCTTCTTGGCCACATGACTTTCAAGAAGTTTATAAATACCAATGGAATGAAGTTTTAATTCCATATTGGAGAAAGACAAGTGAATTTGCATTAGCACATGGTGTGACTAAAATTGCTCTTGAAATGCATCCAGGATTTAATGTTTATAATCCAGAAACATTACTTAAATTAAGAGCAGCTGTTGGGGATGTTATCGGTGCGAATTTTGATCCTAGTCATTTATTTTGGCAAGGGATTGATCCTAGTCAAGCGATTAGATCATTAGGGAAAGCAATTCATCATTTTCATGCAAAAGATACACAATTATTCTCAGAAAATATGCAGATTAATGGTGTTCTGGATATGAAATCTTATGCTGCACTACCAGAAAGATCATGGATTTTTAGAACTGTCGGTTATGGGCATGATACCAAAGTGTGGAAAGACATGATTTCCATGCTTAGAATTGTAGGATATGATGGTGCAATTAGTATTGAGCACGAAGACGCATTAATGTCGATTAATGAAGGTTTAGAAAAAGCAGTGAGTTTTTTACAAGAGTTAGTCATCAAGGAAAAGCCTAGTGATGCATGGTGGATATAATCGGTTTGATGACGAATCATAAAATACTTTGATAAAATGTGAAATATAACGTAAAATATAGACATGGATAGTGATTATCTATGTCTATTTTTTGTAGGAGGTAATAAAATGCAAAATCAATATGACATTGTAGTTATAGGCAGTATTAATATGGACCTATTTTTTGAAATCAATCGGGCGCCTGCTTTAGGCGAAACAATCGAAGGTCAAGCCTTTCATTTTCTCCAAGGAGGGAAAGGTGCTAATCAAGCCATCGCTGCAGCAAAACTTGGTCATAAAGTAGCAATGATAGGTTGTGTTGGACAAGCTGCCTTTGGCACTATAGCTTTAAAGAATTTTGAAAAATATGGTGTAAATCATACACATGTTCATAAAGTTGAGGCACATACTGGTGTTGCATTAGTCAGTAGTTTTCAAACAAAAAAGAAAGATAATTCCATCGTTATTGTTCCAGGTGCAAATAAGAAAATAACAAAAGAAATGATAGATAAAGCATTACCAATAATAAAAAAAGCAAAAGTAGTTTTACTTCAATTAGAAATCCCTATAGATATTGTGGAATATGTTCTTGACATTTGTCAAAAATATCACATTATTTCAATTTTAAATCCCGCACCATATCAAACACTTAAACTTGATATGATTAATAAAGCGACATTCATCATACCGAATGAAATTGAAGTTGCTCAAATGTTTCCTCATCATTCCATTGAGCTTAATTGTGCTCAATATCCTAAAAAGCTCATTGTAACAAGGGGAAGTATGGGGGCTGTTTATCATAATTTCACAGAATTCAGAATTTTGAGTGGTATTAAAATTGTTCCCGTTGATACCACTGGTGCTGGAGATTCTTTTGTTGCAGCATTTGCATCAAATTATATTGAGTCACAAGATATTGAACAAGCAATAAAATTTGCAAATATATGTGCAGGATTATCTATTACAAGAATAGGTGCCCAAGAAAGCTCACCAAAGTTAGTTGAAGTAGAAGCTTTTGTTTTGGAGCACAGAGAAAATTTAGATATATAAAGTTTATATAAATTAAAAATTTATACATATTATAGAATAATTAAAATGTAGATAATTAGCTATATTTGAGTAAATAACAAAATAAAATAAAAGCGCTTACAAAAATGTGTTTATTTTTTGACGTCTATCGAGTATAATATAAGTATCATAGACGAGGGAGAAATGCCATGAATAAAAAGTATAGTGCTGAACCGTATCGTATTAAAATGGTAGAACCAATTAAGGAAACTACAAGGGAACAACGAGAGATGCTTTTAAAAAATGCTGGGTATAACCCTTTTTCTTTGAAAAGTGAAGACGTTTATATCGATTTATTAACAGATTCTGGGACAGGAGCAATGAGCCAAGAGCAATGGGGAGCTATGATGGTTGGCGATGAGGCTTATGCTGGCAGCAAGAGTTTCTATAAGCTTGAAAGTGTTGTAAAAAACATCACAGGATATCAATATGTTATGCCAGTTCATCAAGGAAGAGGAGCTGAACAAGTCTTTTTACCTCAACTTGTAACTAAAGCAGGTATGTATTATATTTCAAATATTCACTTTGATACAACAAGAGCTCATGTTGAATTATCTGGGGCAAGAGCTATTGATTGTGTGATTGAAGAATGTTTTGTTATGGATAAATTTCACCCTTTTAAAGGTAATTTTGATTTAGTACAATTAAATAAAGTAATTTTAGATAAAGGTCCAGAGAACATTGCAGGGATTATCATGACAATCACAAACAATTCGGCTGGTGGCCAACCTGTTAGTATGGAAAATCTAAAAGAAGTTAAAAAGATTGCAAATAAATATCATATAGCGACGATCATTGATGGCGCTAGATATGCTGAAAATGCTTATTTTATCAAGGAAAGAGAAAAAGGTTATGAAGATAAAGCAATCATTGATATTGCACGTGAAATGTGCAGTTATGCTGATGCATTTTTGATGAGTGCTAAAAAAGATGGACTAGTTAATATGGGAGGATTAATCGTTATTAAAGATAATGAAGAACTCTTTAATAAGTGTAAAATAAGAGCTATTCCTTATGAAGGATTTCCAACTTACGGTGGAATGAATGGAAGAGATATTGAAGCTTTAGCTGTTGGGTTAATGGAAGCCTTAGATGAAAGATATTTAAAACATCGAATTGATCAAGTGAGATATTTGGGTGATCGATTGATTGAAGCGGGTATTCCTATTCAGTTCCCGATTGGTGGACACGCTGTATTTGTTGATTGCAAATCGATAGCTCCTCATATTCCTGCAGATCAATTTCCTGCGTTAGCAGTTACAAATGCAATTTATTTAGAAGCAGGAATACGTGCTGTAGAAATTGGAACACTCCTTATGGGAAGAGATCCTGATACCCATGAAAATGTTGGGACTAAAATGGAATATATGAGATTGACTATTCCAAGAAGAGTTTACACATATAAACATATGGATGTGATTGCTGATGCAGTGATTCATGTTTATGAGCACAGAAATGAACTTAATGGATTTGAGTTTGTTTATGAACCACCTATTTTAAGACACTTTACAGCTACATTTAAACCTGTCAAATAAAATATTATACAAAAGGAGCTTTATTCAATGAAAAAATACAAAATTCTTGCAATTAATCCTGGTTCTACATCTACAAAGCTTGCTATCTATGAAAATGAAAAGCAAATCTTTGAGGTAAGTGTAAGACATGATGTGAAAGAAATTGCGAGATTTGAGCATATTATTGATCAGTACGATTTTAGAATGGAGTCTATTTTAAGTGCACTTAAAGATTCGAAAATAGAACTTAGTTCACTTAACGCAGTTGTTGGTAGAGGCGGTATGCTTAAACCTATTGAAGGTGGCACATACGAAGTTAATGATACTATGGTTGATTATATGAAGCATTATCCTAGAGGAGAACATGCTTCAAATTTGGGATGTATGATAGCAAAACAAATTGCTGATCAATATCAAATTCCAAGTTTTATTGTTGATCCTGTAGCCGTTGATGAAATGGAAGATATTGCAAGATTTACTGGTATGCCGGAAATCAATCGAATGAGTCTTTTCCACGCACTTAATCAAAAAGCAGTAGCCTTAAAGGCTAGTGCTGACTTAAAGAAAAAGTATCAAGATTTAAATTTGATTATCGCTCACCTAGGCGGAGGAATTAGTGTTGGTGTTCATCACCATGGTAGAGTGATTGATGTCAATAATGCATTAGATGGTGATGGCCCTATGTCACCTGAGAGAAGTGGTTCTGTTCCTTTAGGACCTTTATATAAAATGATTTTTACAGGTAAGTATACTTTAAAAGAAATACAGAGAAAAAACTATGGTCAAGGTGGTCTTGTTGCTTATCTAGGGACTAATAATGGACAAGAGATTGAAAATAGAATTAATCAAGGTGATCAAAAAGCAAAATTTATCTATGAAGTCATGTGCTATCAAATAGCAAAAGAAATTGGAAGTTGTAGCACAGTACTCAAAGGAAATGTGGATGCGATTATTATCACAGGTGGTCTCGCATATAGTAAAATGACAGTTGATTTAATTAAAGAAAGAGTTGAATTTATAGCTCCAGTGCTCATATATCCTGGAGAAGATGAAATGGAAGCTTTAGCCTTAGGTGCTTATCGAGTACTAATAGGCAGTGAAAAAGCAAAAGAATATAAGTAGGTGATTAAAAATGATTAAAACAATGCAAGATATCGTTAAAAGAGCTCAGTTGATGAGTCCTAAAAGAATGGTTGTTGCTGTTGCTAATGATGAGCACGTATTAGAGGCTGTTGAAATGGCAAGACAAGCTAAAATTATTGATGCTATATTGGTTGGGAATTTTGATGAAATATCTGCGCTAATAACAAAATTAAAAATGAGTCATAGTGACTATGAAATCTTAGATGTTAAAGATGCTGTAGAAGCATGTGAATTATCTGTAAAACTTGTGAGTCAAAATAAAGCAGATATTCTTATGAAGGGTATAGTAGATACTTCAATTATTTTACATGCTGCTCTTGATAAAGAATTCGGATTGAGAACACCCAATAGAATTTCACATGTATCCGTTATGGAAATACCTACTTATCATAAATTATTATTGATGAGTGATGGTGCAATGAATATTGCTCCAGATGTTGATATTAAACAAGAAATTATTGAAAATGGAGTTGCTGTCGCTCATTCTTTAGGTATTAAATTACCTAATGTTGGATGTATTGCAGCTGTTGAGAAAGTGAATCGCAAGATGCAAGCAACACTAGATGCTGAAGAACTTATTTTTAGAAATCAAAATGATCGGATTAAAGAATGTGTGATTGGTGGACCATTTGCTATTGATAATGCAGTTAATAAAGAAGCAGCAATACATAAAGGTATCACCGATCCTATGGCTGGAGATGTTGATTTTCTACTCATGCCTCAAATTGAATCTGGGAACGTATTCTATAAAAGTATGATGTTTTTGGCTAATGCTAAAAGTGCAAGTGTGATAGCTGGCGCTAAAAAACCAATTGTATTAACCAGCCGTGCAGATTCGAAAGAAAGTAAGTTTTATTCAATAGCTTTAGCAGCACTAGTTTCAGATCATCATTAAAAAAAATCTCCAAAATTTTGGAGATTTTTTATTAGTCGATTTGTACTTGTATGACTTTTAATCCAGTATTTCTTAATTTCTTTACTTCGACTTCAGGAGCAACAGTATCCGTAATCAAATAATCTAATTCTTCGATTGATCCTGATAAGAAGCTATGTGTTCGTCCCACTTTATTGGTATCAGCGAGAACGAATTTTAATCCGATCGTATTTTTAAGCATGGTTTCATTAATGGCAACTTCCTGTAAAACGGCTGTTGTAAAACCTCCATCTGCAGATATACCGCTACATCCTAAAAATGCTTTAGCTGCTTTGACGCGGTTAATATTATTGATTGCAAAATCACCAACAAGAGATTCTTTTGGCATTCTAAGCTCTCCACCAGTTAAAATAACATATAAGTTTTCTTTACTTTCACAAAAGATTGCTTTTCCATTATTTGTTACAATGGTCACTTGTTTGGCATTGATATACTCGAGCATGAGAAGTGCTGTTGAACTTGTATTTATAAAAATTGTATCCCCATCTTCAACAAATCTAGCTGCAGCTTTTGCGATGGCATGTTTATTTAACGTGAGAGGTGAACTAAATATATTGGTTGTAAAATTAGTTTTATTGAGTGATGCACCACCACGATGTCTCTCAATAAGATTTTTTTCTTCAAAATAATCGAAATCTCTGCGAATGGTAATTGCAGATGTCTTGAGTTGCTCTGCGAGTTCCTCAACTGTAACATTTGTTCTATATTCGATAATTTTTAGGATGTGCTCTCTTCTTTTTTCGATTGCAGCTCTACTGTTTCTCATATTTGCCCCCTAATCATAATTTTTAACATGTGCTAAATGTGGTCCAATAGCCTGTGCATCTTTTAAGTAAGTAATTTCCTTTTGTAGTCCTTTTTGTTTACAAAATTTAGCGTAAGATATATAGTAATAAGTTTTTTCTCTTGGGTTCAGGAAATCTGGATTGACAGCTCTTAAACCATCTTCGGCTTTTGTCATATTTTTCTTATATAAGTAATAATCAGCACTAATTAAATTCAATGAGTAGATAGGCTTAACAGCTTGTTTTCTTTTTGATTTCTTTTTATAGGCTTCATTGATGAGTCTGAAATATTCAGTCGCTTGATCAAAATCATGATGATTGAGTGCGATATAAAACTTATTGTAATTATAGATGAGTTTCATGTTGGCACCTGCTTGGAAAACAGGGTTTTCAATATGTTTTTCAAGTTGATTGTAATCACCTAAATCCATATAAATCAGTGTTTGCAAAACAAGTAGAGGGTTTTTATAGCCCTTGATAATGTCGTATTTCTTGAATTTATTCGCCATATTTAATGATTCTTCAGGATCACAGTCAGCAACCAATTTTTGCATTACTTTTTTATATAGATATTTAAGGATTTCTGATAGTATGAAGAAAAATGAGAAAAACACAACAACAGCTATAATTAAAATGCGGTTAATCCATTCTGATTCCGCAATAATTAATGTAATACTAAAATATACGAAAACAATGAAAAATGCTGCCATCATAATCAATCTCATCTTGTCATTTAATAATAATTTTCTAATTGTAAACATAAGTTTCACCTCAATAATTTTTGTACTTTTTCTTAAGTATAGCAAAATAAATCATAAATGTAAACGTTTACGTAGTTATTTGTTCATAAAAATCAGTTATATGATTAAAAGTGGGATAAAAAGAACATAAAATCAAAAATAAGTTGCGTTTAGCCTCGAATAAACATATAATTAGGATAAATTTGTATCGTATGAAAATATAAAAAAGAGGAGTTGGTCGTAAAATATGTCAAAAGTTGATGAGATTACAAAAGATTCATGGCTCAGAAGTACATTTCCTGAATGGGGAACATGGCTAAACGAAGAAATAGATGAAGAGGTTGTTAAACCCGGAACTGTTGCTCTTTGGTGGACTGGATGCATGGGTTTTTGGCTTAAAACAGAAAAGAATACAAATATTGCAGTCGATCTTTGGTTTGGTAATGGTAAAAGAACACAGAAAAACAAGTTAATGGTTCAAGGACATCAAATGGCAAATATGTCCGGCGGTAGACTTGTTCAACCAAATCGCAGAGCTCAACCATTTGTTTTGGATCCATTTGAAGTGAGAAACTTAGATGCTGTTGTCGCAACACATTATCATGCTGATCATATGGATGTAAGTTTTGCATCAGCAGTTTTAAAGAACATAAAAGAACCTATTCCTTTTATTGGACCACAAGCTTCAGTTAATTTATGGATTAAATGGGGTGTCCCAGCTGAACGTTGTATCGTTGTAAAACCTGGCGATACAATTAAAATTAAGGATGTTGAAATTGTAGCACTTGATTCTTTTGATAGAACTTGTTTAGTCACTCAAGATAAGTATGAACCTCTTGCTGGTACTATTCCTAATATGGATGAAAAAGCAGTGAACTATTTATTTAAAACTTCAGGAGGTAATATCTATGATGCTGCTGATTCTCATTATTCAATTAGTTTTGCTGATCATGGAAAGAAGCATAAGATTGACGTTGCATTTGGAGCATATGGTGAAAATCCAGTCGGTATTGCAGATAAACAAACATCAGTTGATCTATTAAGAATGGCAGAAGCATTACAAACTAAAGTGATGATTCCACTGCATTATGATATTTGGACAAATTTCATGGCTGATCCAAAAGAAATTTTATTCCTTTATGAAATGCGTAAATATAGACTTCAATATAAATTTGAACCATTCATTTGGGAAGTTGGCGGTAAATATATTTATCCCGATGATTTAGGAAAACGTGAATATCATCACAGAAGAGGATTTGAAGACGCATTTGAACACGAACAGAATATACCTTTCAAATCTTTATTATAGGAGGATATCATGTTATTACACGACATTATTAAAAAGAAACATTATCTCTTTTTAGACAAAGTTGATACATGGCAAGAAGCAATTCGAATGAGTTGCAAACCACTAGAAGATGATGGAACCGTTGAACCAAGCTATGCTGAACTAATTATTGAGTGTATTGATAAATATGGACCTTACATTGTATTGTTTCCAAATTACGCAATGCCTCACTCTACAGAAAATGCAGTAGGAGTTAATGGGACAGCCATTTCATTTATGAAACTCAAGGAACCCATCTCATTTGATCCCAATGATTCATCTAAAGATGCAAAGGTGTTCTTCACGCTTGCAGCAGTAGATAAAGATCAACATGTTGAAAATATGCAACAATTATTTGAAATGTTGACCGATGAGCAGTTGTTAGAAGATTTATTATGGGTAAGTACAGTAGAGGATCTAAAAAACCTCGCTGAAAAAAAATAGAAATAGGAGAGAAAAATGGACGCAGTATTAGATTTTTTACTTAGTATTTGGAAATTCTTTGCGGATAACATTTTAACCCAACCAGCTTATTTTATCGGGCTAATCGTTGTTTTAGGTTATATGTTACTGAGAAGACCATGGTATGAAGTTTTATCTGGTTTCGTTAAAGCTACAGCAGGTTATTTAATTCTTGGTGTTGGTGCTGGCGGATTAGTTGGAAACTTTAGACCAATCTTAGTAGGGTTGAAAGATCGTTTTCAACTAGATGCAATGGTTATTGATCCATATTTTGGACAAAATGCAGTTCAATCAGGCTTAGATGCAATGGGTACAGCATTCTCAGCAGTAATTGTATTGTTGTTAGTAGCATTCATCTTTAATATTACTTTGGTGGCATTTAAGAAATATACAAAGATGAGAGCAATATTCACAACAGGGCACGTACAAGTACAACAAGCTGCAACAGCTTTCTGGTTAGTATTATTTGCATTCCCAACATTAGCTGACACTTGGCTATTAGTTATTATGGGCTTACTTTTAGGCTTATACTGGGCAGTTGGTACTAACTTAACTGTTAAACCTACTCAAGACTTAACAGATGGTGCTGGATTCTCTATTGCCCATCAACAAATGTTTGGATTAGCTGTTATCTCTAATTTAGCAGCAAGAATGAATTCTGGTAAGAACAAGTCAAAGAGACTTGAAGATATGCAATTTCCTGGTTGGTTATCAATCTTTAATGAAAATATAGTTGCTACTTCAATTTTGATGATGTTATTCTTTGGAACAATCTTATTGATTTTAGGTAAAGATTATTTAACAACTGCTGGATTCTTAGGTGTTGGTAAATCATTCTTCTTCTATATCATTACAACAGCATTGAACTTCGCAGTTTATCTAACGATTCTACAATTAGGTGTTCGTACATTCGTTACTGAACTTTCTGCATCATTTAGAGGTATTTCTGAAAAATTATTACCTGGTGCTGTTCCTGGTGTTGACTGTGCCGTATCATATGGTTTCGGTTCTCCGAACGCAGTTACTGTCGGTTTCTTATTTGGTGCATTCGGACAATTCTTAGCAATTGGCGCATTAATCTTATTAAAGAGCCCTGTATTAGTTATTGCAGGATTCGTTCCAGTATTCTTTGATAATGCAACAATCGCTGTATTTGCTAATAATAAAGGTGGCGTTCGTGCTGCTATGTTATTCCCATTTATTGCTGGTTTACTTCAAGTCTTTGGTTCAGCATTTATTGCTAGCTGGGTTGGACTTGCAGCTTATGGCGGATATCTTGGAATGTTAGACTGGGCTGTATTATGGCCAGTATTCACAATACTTATGAAGTATTTAAGCTTTGCAGGTGTAGCATTAATTGTTGTTGGTTTAGTTCTTATTCCTCAACTTCAATATCGCGCAGACAAAAAGAATTATTTCTTAGTTACTGATGATTACGAACAATATAAAGCTAACAAAGCGGCTGAATTAAAGGTATAATAGAAATATAAGGTTTTAAATTACGTTTTTTGAAAGGAGACGAATTTATGATTAAAGTATTGGTATCATGCGCTAATGGTGCAGGCACAAGTTTATTAATGAAAATTAATGTAGAAAAGGTGCTCAAACAATTAGAGGTTCCAGTTATGAAAATTCATCATTGTTCGCTTTCTGAAGGCAAGAGTTCCGCAATGCAATATGATTTGATTTTCTGTCCCTTGAATTTTATTGATATGTTTAAAGCACCAATGGAAAAGGGAAAAATTGTCATTGGATTAAGAAACGTTATGTCTCAGGCAGAAGCAACAGAAAAAATTATTGCAGCGGGTGTCGTTGAAAAATATAAAAAATAAGTCATAGATGTCTGTGGGTGGTGAAGAAAATTCACTACCCACAGTACAACTTATAGCCACTTTTTGTGGACAATGAAGATGGTAGAGGATCTCAAATGGAATTAGAATTACTGAAAATGAAGGGCAAGAATATTCAGCTTGTTGTTTTTGATTTGGATGGCACACTTTTGACTTCAAATCACGATATTTCTTACCATAGTAAACTCGCCATAAATGAATTGAGAAAAAAAGGAATCAAAGTTTGTATAGCATCTGGAAGAATATTTACGATGCTTCGAAGTTATTATGAACTCTTAGAGCTCAAGGACTATGCAATTTCTTCAAATGGTGCTGGTATAGATGATTTAGGAAAGAATCAACCGATTCAGCAATTATTTGTTGACGCTGATGATGCAAAAAAGGTCGTTGAGTTTTGTGTATTAGAACATATAGAATGTAACATATTAAAAAGAGAAGCATGCTTCTTTCAACCCTTTAGTAAACGATTAATTCGTTTTAATATTTATAATGAAATAGCAAAAGAACAAGGATCTCAAGAAATTAAGATTATTCAGTATGAATCAGGTATTGATGATTATAAACATATTGAAAAATTACTCATTTTTGAAACAAATTCAATAAAGATAAAAAAGGTAAAAAACTTTGTTGATCAACATACAAACCTCATTCATACGACTTCTGGAAATGGTTATTTAGATGTTTCTAGTTTTGGTGTGAGTAAAGGTGAAGCTGTTACTAAGATTGCTGAACATTTAGCAATTGATTTGGAACATGTTTGCGTCTTTGGAGATTATGATAATGATATTAGTATGTTTAAAGTTGCTGGAATATCTGTAGCACCTTCTAATGCAAGCAAAAACGCATTAAAACATGCAGATTTTATTACCTTATCAAATGATGATGAAGGCATAGCATATGCAGTTAAAGAATTACTATTATAAGGAGTATAGACTGATGAAAATAGAAAAGTTAGTTTTAGGTGAAATGTATCGTGCTTATTCAACAGGTAGTGTTAGAATTGATGGAGAACTTCATGCTATTATTGCTAGTGAAGCAATTGATGGGATGTGCCTAGCTTATCATGGAGAAAACTTTGACCAAACAAAGGTTGTTTGGGAAAAAGCGGGTGGAACGATGTCTATTGTTCCTATTCCTGATACCAATGGAGAATTTTTAGCTGTTCAAAATTTCTTTCCAGGATTTAATGGATTAACTTCAAAAGTTGTTCATGTTGTACCCAAAGGTGATGGATTTGAAGTTAGAGATTTTATTGATTTACCTTATTTGCACCGATTTGATATTATTACAAGAAATGGTGTGAATTACTTTTTAGGTGCAGCTTTATGTACATCTAAAACTGATAGAGAAGATTGGTCTGATCCAGGAAAAGTTTATGTAGGAATTCTTCCTAGTGATTTATCAAAAGGGATGGAAGTCAAACCTATTTATGAGAACTTAACCCATAATCATGGATACTATCAAGCAACATATGAAGGAAAACCAGCGGGATACGTTACCTCTGATGAAGGTGTATTTGTATTTGTTCCACCTTTTAATAAAAAGGAAGTCTGGGAAGTGCATCATATTATTAAAAAAAGAGTGAGTGATGTTGCAGTTTTTGACATTGATGGCGATGGAGAAGATGAAATCTTGTCTATCGAACCTTTTCATGGTAAAGAAATGCACATTTATAAAAAAATTAATAATCAATATGAAATTGTTTATACAGTTGATAGACCAATCGAGTTTGCTCATGCAATTTGTGGAACAACACTAAGAGGAAAACCAGTGTTTGTTTGTGGGATTAGAAGATTGAGTGCTGAATTATTTTATATTGAATATCACAAAGAAACAAATTCTTTTGAATGTGTAGTTATTGATGAAAATATTGGAACTGCAAATATCGTTGTTGTTAATGAAGAAGATCGCGATATCATTGTTGCAGCTAACAATACGATTCATCAGGCTGCTTTATATATTATCAAATAAGAAAGGATGTGTGATTATGCTAAATGAGACTAAACAAAAAGTATTAAAGGCAAATTTATTATTGCCCGAATATCAGTTAGTAAAATTTACTTGGGGTAATGTTTCTCAAAGAGATGAAGATACCGGATATATTGTAATCAAGCCTTCTGGTGTTAAATATGAAAATTTAACAGAGGAAAATATGGTTGTCTTAAATCTTGATGGCAAAATCATAGAAGGCGAACTTAATCCTTCAAGTGATACAAAGACACATCTTGAAGTTTATAAAGCTTTTCCTGAAGTGAAAGGTATATGTCATGTCCATTCAACTTATGCGACTGCTTATGCACAAGCAGGAAAGCCAATTCGTGCATTAGGGACAAC
>JAFGTI010000042.1 GCA_016934175.1 Acholeplasmataceae bacterium
AAGGATATATAATATCCTTATTTATTGTCATAAAAATACTATTCTATATTAACATAAAACTTAGCAATTTGAGCGGCTAATCTTGCATTGTTGAAAACAAGTTCCAAATTCGCTTCCAGACTTTCACCTTTTGTAAGTTCTTTAACTTTAGCTAATAAATATGGAGTGGTATCTTTTCCTTTAATTCCTTCTTTTTTTGCATCTTCTAAAGCACGGTCAATGACCATTTGAATTGATTTCTTATCCATGCTATATGCTTGAGGAATAGGATTAGCAATAACAATGCCACCTTTAAGACCAATAGACCATTTAGCGTGCAGTAATTTTGCTATATCTTCTGGTGTCTCCATTCTATAATCGAGATTAAATCCTGATTCTCTAGAATAAAACGCTGGTAATTCTTTAGTCTGATACCCTAGGACTTCAACACCTTTGGTTTCTAAAAACTCTAAAGTCAATCCCAAATCTAGAATTGATTTTGCTCCAGCACAAACAACTGCTACATTAACATTCGAAAGTTCTTCTAAATCTCTAGATATGTCAAAAGTATTTTGTGCATCTCTATGAACACCACCAATGCCACCTGTAGCAAATACTTTGATCCCTGCCATTTCAGCAATGAGCATCGTTGCTGAAACAGTCGTAGCTCCGGTTCTTTTTTGAGATAATGCATATCCAAAATCTCTCTTACTCACTTTTAAAACATCTTTTTCTTTTGCAAGAAACTCAATTTCTTCATGTGTTAGTCCGACCTTGATGATACCATTGATGATAGCTATCGTCGCAGGTACTGCACCTTCATTCTTTATAATATTTTCGACTTCATTGGCCATTTTAACATTTTGTGGATAAGGCATACCATGAGAAATAATTGTCGATTCTAAGGCAACAACAGCCTGATTTGATTCAAGAGCTTTTGTAATATCCGGATGAATTTTTATATATGGATTCATAATTGATACTCCTTTATTGTTTTTTCTAGATTTGCAGGATTCATCAAAGGGGAAACCGCATGTTCATCTTTAAGCGTTATGATTGAAGCGGCAACACCACAAGATAATAAATCAAGATTTTTTACTTTTGCATAAACCACACCAGCAAAAAATGCATCTCCTGCTCCAGTAGTATTTTTAATTTCTATTTTTTTTCCTGTTATAAATTGATGGTTCAATCCATCAAAATAGTAAGAACCTTTATGACCTAAAGTAATCACAGTTTCTTTGACACCTTGTTCATAAAAATAATGACCAATTTTTTTAATGTTTATTTCAGCTTCCGCTTTAATTCCACTCAATGTCTCAGCTTCAACCAAGTTAAGTTTTAGTAATTGGATTTTATCATAAAACGGTTTAATCTTTAAGGCTTTTTGAGTAGATATCGCTTCAACATAAATAGGAACAAGGGCGTGTTCAAAAATTAAAGATAGAACTTCAATACTGTAGTTCGTATCTAAAATGATGATGTCTGCAGAGTTAAAATCTTTTAATCTATTCTTTATTTGATTGATATCAATGTTCTCAACTTCATCCATAGCAGCAACAGCAACAAACATATCCTTATCTTTGTCAATAACTGCAAAATAAGAGGGCGTGCTTTTGATCCATATCGGATCAAATAAAATACCTACTTTAGTTCCTTCTTTGATGATATTTTTTCCAATATCGTCGTTTCCAATAGCAGTTGTCAATATAGGGTTTAATTTAAGTCTTGCTAGGTTTTCAGCAATATTTCTGCCAACTCCACCATGTGAGATTTTTAAATATCCTGGATTGGAATCTTGAACTTTGATTGGTTGATGCGCATATGCAAATACATCTTGATTCGTTCCACCTAAAATAGCAATACGTTTCATTATTAACCTATTTCCTTTGACATCTTCTTTAATGCTTTGATTTGTTCTTTAGATCCTACAACAATCATCTTATCATCAAGTTTCAAAACTTCATCAGCTTTTGGATTGAAAATGAAAACATCATCATCTCTTCTGATTGCCAGGACAATCAAACCAGATTTTTCCGATATTTTCGCTTCTCTAAGCTTTTTATTTATTAATTCAGATTCTTCTTTAATCACAACTTCTTCCATATCGATAGACATATTTTTAGTATCAATAATATTATCAACAAAGAACTGAACATTAGGACTCAGCATCATTGAAGCCATTTTCTTTCCGCCAATTTCATCTGGGCTTACTGTATTATTTGCTCCTGCTCTTCTTAATTTTTTATCTGAACGTTCTTCATGTGAGCGTGCAACAATATGCATTGATGGATTCAACTCTCTAGCTGTTAAAACAACAAAAACGTTATCTGCATCTTTTGCTAAACAAGAAATCAAGCCTTTGGCTTCTTTAATTTTTGCTTCTTTTAGAGCTTCTTCTTTTGTAGCGTCATCAAAAATATAGTTGACATCCATTCCCTTTAAATTTTCTATTGCGTCTATATCATTTTCTATCACAACAAAATCAACTTCTCTTGTTTTCATCTGCTTAATCACATGGATGCCTGTTTCACCAGCCCCACAAATGATAATATGATTATTTAACTTTTCTATTTCTTTTTTCATCTTATTTTTCCTCCAAGCTTCATTAATGTTCCCTTCACTTAAGAATCTAAACACAGTCGATAGTAGGTATCCAACCATACCAACACTCACCAAAATAAAGCCAATAGAAAACCACTTGGCTAACGTATTCATTTCCGTTACCTCTCGATACCCCACGGTAGAAATGGTAATGATTGTCATATAAAGTGCATCAATAAATGTTAAATTTAGAATAATCATGTAACCGACGACTGCAACAGCAATAAGTAAGAACATTACAGCAATCCAAATGAATATCTTTTTAAATTTCAATATAACACCTTTTTTCTTTTTGATTAAACATATTATACCATATGGGCAGAAAAAAAAGAGCATCGTTGGATGCTCTTTTCATTGATTAAAATTCTAATTCTTCTTCTTCATAATAAGTATTTGAACGATCATATTCAAAAGTTGCTTCTCTTAAAATACCAGTACCAGCAGGAATGAGTCCTCCAATAATAACATTTTCTTTTAATCCGTGCAATTCATCAGTTTTACCCTTGATTGCTGCATCTGTCAAGATTCTTGTTGTTTCCTGAAAGGATGCTGCAGATAAGAAAGAATCACTTCTTAAACTTGCTCTTGTTATACCTAAAAGAATTGGACGACCAACAGCTGGTCTCTTAAATGTCTTGAATGCTTCTCTATTTGCTCTCTTAAATTCAGAAACTGAAACCTCGGTACCGGGCAATAATTCAGTGTCTCCTTCAGTAACAATCGATATTCTTCTTAACATCTGTCTAATAATTAATTCAATATGCTTATCAGAGATTTCAACACCTTGCGCTCGGTAAACCTTTTGAACTTCTTCTAAGATATACATTTCTGCAGCTTGTGCAGATACAACACGTAGTAATTCTTTAGGATTAATTGATCCTAAAGTCAATCTTTGACCAGCTTTAACACTTGCTCCTTTACGGAATAGTGCTTCAACATTTGGATCAATTGTGTATTTGTATTCTTTATCATGTGCATCTTGAATAGTCACAACTGAAATACCACCACGTTGACGATCAATCGATTTAACTTTACCATCGACTTCACTAATAACTGCTTTCCCTTTAGGATTTCTAGCTTCAAATAACTCTTGAATACGTGGAAGACCTTGAGTGATATCGGACGCAGAGGCAACACCACCGGTATGGAAGGTTCTCATGGTTAACTGAGTTCCTGGTTCACCAATTGATTGTGCTGCAACAACACCAACAGCTTCACCGACTTCAACGCGTTTGTTTGTAGCTAAGTTTCTACCATAACATTTCGCGCATACGCCATTATCAGAATTACATGTTAAATTACTTCTTATTTCGACTCCTGTGATTTCAGCCTTGATAATACTTTGGCCAATTTCTTCGGTGACGAGTTCATTACGTTTAATTAAAACTTGTTTTGTCTTGGGATGAATAACATCTTTACTCACATAACGACCTACAATACGATCATATAATGGAACTATTTCTTTTGTATCATCCATGATAGGTTCCATATAAATACCACGTTCTGTTCCGCAATCTTCATCAACAACAATAACATCTTGGCTGACATCAACTAAACGACGTGTTAAATATCCGGATTCAGCAGTTTTTAACGCTGTATCAGTAGAACCTTTTCTTGCCCCATGGGTTGAGATAAAGAATTCGGATACTGTCAAACCTTCTCTAAACGAAGCTTGAACAGGAACTTCAATAATTTCACCCTTAGGATTATTCATCAGACCACGCATACCAGCGAGCTGAGCAAAGTTTGATGCATTACCACGAGCACCCGAATCAGACATCATGTAAATATTGTTATCTGTATCAAATTCAGCCATTAAGCCTTTCTGAATATCATCACGTGCTTCTTGCCATTGTTTAATAACAAGATCACGACGTTCACGATCAGTTAACATACC
>JAFGTI010000043.1 GCA_016934175.1 Acholeplasmataceae bacterium
GATATCTGGAATTCTATTTAAATAACCTAAATCATGAAGCGTTTCTACAACCTTATCACCGAGTGTATCAATATCCATTGCTACACGGCTTGAAAAATGAATTAAACTATTGATATTCTTTCCTGGACAAATTGGATTACTACAATAGTGATCTGCTTCTCCATCTTTTCTAATCAGAGGATGTCCACATACAGGACACGTCTCTATCATTTCAAAAGGCTTCTCATCTTTTCTTTTTGCTAGAACAACTTCAATCACTTCTGGAATAATTTCTCCAGCTTTATGAACTAAAACAGTATCACCAACTCTAATATCTTTTGCTTTAATATAATCTTCATTGTGTAATGTTGCTCTTGCCACTGTCGAACCGGATATTAAAACAGGTTCTAATTCAGCAACCGGTGTAACTACACCTGTTCTTCCAATTTGGAATGTAATATCTTTCAATATAGTTTCAACTTGTTCAGCTTGAAACTTGTAAGCAGTTGCCCATTTTGGGAATTTTGATGTATACCCGATTTGTTCATAAAGATTAAATTCATTAACTTTAATTACAACACCATCCGTGTCATATTTTGAAATCTTTCTTAATTGATCATAATTATTAATTTGCTCAATCAAAGTCTTGACACCAAAAACATTTTGATAATTTTGATTGACTTTGAATCCCAGTTTACTTAAATAAGATAATGCATCATTTTGTGTTTTAACATAATCTTCAGCATGAACAATCGTATAAACAAACATATCTAAATTTCTACTTGCGACAACTTTAGTATCTAATTGTCTAATTGTTCCTGCGGCTGCATTTCTAGGATTTGCAAAAAGAGGTTCATTATTAGATAATCTCATTTCATTTAGTTTTTTGAAGCTACTGTGGGGCATATATATTTCTCCACGAACTTCAATATCAATAGGTTCATTTAATTTTAATGGCAAGCTTTTTATCGTTTGTACGTTATGGGTAACATCTTCACCAGTAACCCCGTTACCTCTAGTTGCTGCACGAACAAAAAGACCCTTTTCATAGGTCAAACTAACAGCAAGTCCATCTATTTTCATCTCAGTAACATAACTAAAATCTGAAACAGCTTTACGAATTCTTTCATCAAATTGAATTAATTCATCTTCATTAAAAACGTTTGACAAAGACATCATGGGTACTTTATGATCAACCTTATCAAACCCCGACAATACGATGCCACCAATCTTTTCAGTTGGTGAATCCTTTTGTTTAAATTCAGGATTTAATTCTTCTAATGCAATAAGTTCTTTGAGGTATTGATCATAAAGTTGATCAGATATAGTTGGTTGATCCAATGTATGGTAATCATAGTTGGCTTGATTAAGTATTCTTGTTAATTCTACTATTCTTTGTTTTTCGTCCATTAAAATCACCCAATGATATTATATCATTAAGTCGCTTACTTTTAATGGTTTTAACACCACTTTCATGAATAAATCTGGAGTATGTAAAACTGTGGTTTTGATTCAGATGTTCAACAGAAGAAAAATAAAGAACCTTTCTTGCTCTAGTCATCGCAACAAACATTAACCTTCTTTCTTCATCTAAAACATCTTGACTGTTCTCTAATAGTGAAGGAAGGACTCCTTGTTCTAACCCAACGATGATAACAACATCAAACTCGAGTCCTTTAGCTTTATGAATTGTTAACATGTTAATGCTATCCAAGTTATTTATATTTTCATTGTCATTATGAATCGGTACATTGTTCTCTAAAAATATTTTTTTCATCTCAAAAGCTCGATAATTATTTCTATATAAAATTGCCATTTGTTCTAAATTAATATGAGTTGCTTTAAGCTTATTAATGATTTTAAATAATGAAATTGCTTCCTCAATCTCGTTTAAAAAATGTAGATGATATACATCACTTTCATCCTTATTATATGCTTTCATCTCCTTAATATACTTTCTATTATTTCGCTTAATTAAGCGGTTTGCAAGCGATGTTATCGTCTTGTTTGATCTATAATTTATGGATAATAAACTAAGCTTTGCTTGGTAGTCTTTGATGAACCTATAAATAATTTTACTATTAGCCCCTCTAAAGGCATAGATACTTTGATCTGGGTCTCCTACAGCTAAAACAGAAGTATTCTTATGAATTAATTCTTTAAGTAAAACATACTGAAGATCATTAGTATCTTGAAATTCATCAATGAATATATATGCATAAAATGAATTTGTTTTATGTTTTTTTATATGCTGATAATAGTCAAGCAGTAAATCATCAAAATCTTTTAATTGGTGATTAATGAGGTAAGCTTGATAATCATCATAGATGAAAGGCTTTTTCTTTTTATAAATACTGTTTTTATAGATAGTTACTGATAACAACTCTGATTTTGAAAAAGGTAGTTTTTCTTCGTCACTAATCTGAAATGAAATCTTCAAATCATCTACTAGTCTCTGATAACAAAATTGATGGAATGTATGAATATGTATATCTTCATTTTGTGCTCTATTTCTCATCTCTATCGCTGATTTTTTTGTGAATGTAATTGCGAGTATTTTATCGGGGCTTACTCCGTTTTCAATCAAATATTTCATACGTTCTATAATGACTCTAGTTTTTCCTGAACCCGCACTTGCCAACAAAAAAAGAAAGCGTTCTTTGGTATAAACAACTTTCTTTTGTTCCTCATTTAACTCCATAACATCACCCATTCTATAATAGATGATTAAAGCAAATTTACTTTTTAACTTTGCGAATTGATGGATGACTTTCTAAAATCTTCTTAATACCGTGTGGCATTGCAAACGCAATAGTTGCTATATCATCATCAACTCTAATAACTACGCCACGTCCAAACACACTGTGCTCTACATGGTCTCCTGTTTTAAGTAAGTGTGAAACTTGAGAACCTTCATATATCGTTTTGGGTTCGTCAACTTTTGCTCTTGTTTCTTGAATAAATCTCGATGGATAACTATATCTCATTTGACCATATACCATTCTTTGGTCAGCATAACTCATGTAAAGTTTCCTTTTTGCTCTCGTAATACCAACATAAGCCACTCTACGTTCTTCTTCCATTTCTCTTGGATTCATTAATGAACGATCACTTGGAAATATGTTTTCTTCCATAACAACCATAAAGACAACTTCAAATTCTAATCCTTTAACTTGATGATA
>JAFGTI010000044.1 GCA_016934175.1 Acholeplasmataceae bacterium
AAGTCATGAAGAAAAAATTATTACTTATTTTATTTGTTATTGCATCACTTATCGTTTTAACAGGGTGCTCTCTTGATTTAAGAGCTGTAGTACCTTATACATCACCTATTGCTTATGAACAACTCAGAATGGATATGATTGCCGAAGTTGAACCTTCTGCAGTTGTTATTAAAACAGAAACAGGACATGGATCAGGTGTTATCTTTAGAAGTGAAGATTTGGCTAATAGTGTAAAAAGATATTATATTATGACCAATTATCATGTTGTCGCAGATGCCGGGGAAATGATGGTACATTTTGGTGGTGAAATTACTGATATACCAGTAATAGATTATGCAGGAAACGAAACTTATGATATTGCAGTTGTTCGTATTGAAACAACTGAAAATTTACGCGTTCAACATGTAGATCCAATTGAAAATAACACAAAGACAGAAATTATTGTCGGTCAAGATGTATATGCGATAGGAACTCCTCAAAGCATTGATAAATTTAATTATGTTACTCAGGGAATTGTTAGTATGGATACTTATCCTTATAACGGAGTTCAAGGACTTGTTATCATGCATGATGCTGAACTAAATCCAGGAAATAGTGGTGGACCACTATTTAATCTTAATGGTGAATTAGTGGGTATTAATGTAGCTAAAGTTGCGACAATTTCTACTGTTGAAGGAACAATTTCTGCTGAAGGATTAAATTACTCATTAAACATTAATACGATTGCTCCAATAGTAAGAGGATTCACTGAATTTGATTATACAACTGTTGTTAGAAAACCAAGATTAGGTGTTACTGTTCAAGAAGTTAGTGTTTTCCTTGAAAGTAATGATGCTTCATTATTACCTCCTGATCCAGAGGGTGTTGTTGTTATTGGATTTGATGAAACAAGAAACGCAATCAATTACTTAGAAATCAATGATTTAATTATTGAAATGGATGGAACAGCTGTGACATCAATTGCTGATATAGCTTTGAAACTTGAAGGTGCAGATTTTGGCGATCTTCATACACTTAAAGTGATGCGCAAAGTTGGAACAACATTCCAAGAAGTAACTGTGACATTTGCATTATCATGATTGCAAAAAAAGTATTTACTAAATGTCTGAATAAGGGCTTAACTATGGCATTTGCCGAAAGTATGACTGGCGGAGCTTTAACCTATGAAATAGTTAAAAACCCAGGAGCATCCAAAGTTACTCCTGGTGGTATTATTACGTATAGTACTCAACAAAAAATAAAAAGTTTACATCTTGATCCTAGTCTTTTTGAGCAATATGATGTAGTAAGCAAAGAGGTTGCAGAAAAGATGGCATCAGCGATTAAACAGATTATGAAAACTGATATTGGAATTTCAGTAACAGGTAATGCAGGACCAGAAAAACAGACAAATACTGATTCACTTGATGCCTGGATTGCAATAAATTTTAAAGGAAATATCTGGAGTTACCATCTTGAGTTTCATGAGCTGACAAGGGTGCAATCAATAAAAAAAACTGTCAAATTTATTTATGAAAAACTAGATGAATGCTTCTAAAAAAAACACATTTAAAAATCGTTGTATTAAGATATTATATATGATATAATGATTGAGCATAAGATATATCCTTGTCTTATAAAAGACCATAGACCAGAAGGAGGTGGAACAGATGAGAAAATACGAAGTTATGTATATCATCCGTCCGACTGTTGAAAGTGAGAATATTAAAACGATTGTAAATCATTTTAACGAGATTTTCGTTAATTACAATAGTACAGTACTCGAACTTAAAGAGTTGGGACTAAAAGATTTAGCTTATGAAATTGAACATCACAGAAAAGGCTATTATGTTTGGTTGCTCGTTGATGCAACTCCTGAAGCAATTGCTGAATTTAATCGTGTTGTTAGAATTACAGAAGAAGTCATTCGATTTATTGTTGTAAAGGAAGGCGAATAAATATGATTAACAGAGTCGTTCTGGTGGGTAGAATTACCAAAGATCCAGAGAAAAAAGAGACCCAATCAAATATCGCTGTTGTCAGCTTTACACTTGCAGTGAATCGTCAATTTACTGATCAATCAGGAGAAAGACAAGCTGACTTCATTCAATGCGTCGTTTGGCGCAAACAAGCAGAAAATTTAGCACGCTATGTAAAAAAGGGTGCACTACTAGGTATCGAAGGTCGTATTCAAACGAGAAATTATGAATCTGACAACGGTACACGTTATGTAACAGAAGTGGTTTGTGATTCCGTTCAGTTCTTAGAAAGTAAGGGCGATACAGGAGACACACCATATGAAAAAGATACGGATACTGCAGATAATGACGAGTTCTATGAAACAAGTAAGCAACTCGCTGCAGAAGAAGATCTACCATTTTAAGGAGGAAAAATAATGCATCAACAAAGACGCGGCGGCGGATTTAAAAAACGTAAGAAGGTTTGTTACTTTACACAAAATAAAGTTGAACATATCGACTTCAAGGATGTTGAGCTATTAAAGAGATTCATTACAGATCGCGGTAAGATTTTACCAAGACGTGTAACTGGAACATCTGCTAAATGGCAACGTCCACTTGCAATTGCAATTAAAAGAGCACGCCACATGGCTTTATTGCCATTCGTAAAAGACTAATTAATTTAAACTGCATTGACATGCAGTTTTTATTTTCTAAGAAACTTTATTTAGATTGAAATAGCACCATATTATTGATATAATATGCTTAAAGTAGGTGGTTCTCATGAAACGATGGTTATTCTTCATACTCGCTTTGCTTATTTTTGGCACGAGTGTGTATTTGTACTTACCTTATTTTCAATTTGAGTCGACACAACATCTGACATCGTTTATTATGTTATTGGGCAGTTTTGTCCTTATTTTTGTCGCGTTATATGTTACGTTCAATTTTCAAAATAGACAAAAAGTTAAAACATTACAAAATCGATTATCTATGTGGACCAAATTATCGTATCATGTGAATCAAGTTGGAGATGAAGTGTTTAACGAACTTCCAATTGGTATCATCGCACTTGATGAAGATTTCGAGATTAAATGGGCAAATCCGCATGCAAAAACTATTTTTGATGCGAAAATTATGGGGAAAGATTTAAAAGATGTTCATCCTCAATTGCATCTTGCTGCAATGAACAACAAGATTCAATTTATGATTCAAATTAAGAATGAAACCTATGATGTTACTTATCGTTCTGAATATAAATTTTTCTATTTATTTAATGTCACTGATCGAGAATTGGTTAGACAAAGATATAATGAACAAATTCCTGCCTTAGGTATTATTTATTTAGATAATCTGGATGAAGCGATTGGTTCAATGGATGTTTCTGAACAATCAAGCTTAAAAGGTGAATATTTAGCAGCTATCGCAGATTGGGCTAATAAATATAATGGGTTTTTAAAGCCTTATGCTGATGAACGTCTAGTTGTTCTTCTTTATCGGAAGCAGTTAGATATAATGATTCAAGATAAATTTGATATTTTGGACAAAATTAGGCTTATCTCAACTCAAAATCATGTAAGAGTCAGTATTTCTATGGGGATTGCCTCATGGGATGTGAATTATGAAGAACTTGGTATTTATGCACAAAATGCTGTTGAACTTGCTGAAAAACGAGGTGGAGACCAGGTTGTTGTTAATATTCAAGATCAGAAAATTGCATATTTTGGTGCAAAAAATGATGCATCAGCTAAGAATTCAAGAGTTGGTGTAAGAATCAATGCACAAACGATAAAAGATTTTATTGAGAAGTCTTCAAATGTTTTAGTGATGGGACATCATCAAGCAGACTTAGATGCTTTTGGAGCAATGATAGCCGTTTATCATATGGCGAAAGCGAGTAAAAAACCAGTTTGGCTAGTTGTCGATGAAGAAAAGCTTGATAAAACTGTACAAAAAATATATAATCTTGCAAAAAATGAAATACCGTCATTAGTTGAAAATTGTTTGAATTCGGATGTTGCAATGAAACAAATCAATCCGGATACTTTACTCATTGTTGTCGATACACAATCACCTAAAATGGTGATGAGTCCTGAAATTTTAGAGAAGATAAATAAGCTTGTGATTATCGATCATCATCGCGTCAGTGAAGAAAGTTTTAATGCAGTCTTTAGTTTTATAGAACCTTATGCATCATCTACAGTTGAACTGATGATGGAACTTCTTAATTTTTATAATATGGAGGAAGAATTGAAAATTTCTCCATTTGAAGCATCCATACTTTATGGTGGATTAGTTGTTGATACCAATAATTTTTCTTATCGTACGGGTTCAAGAACTTTTGAAGTTGCTGCAAAATTGAAAGATATAGGTGCCGATGTCACAGAAGTTAAATTATGGTTACGCCGTGATTTAATGAGAACGTTAGAAATTAATAAACTTTTAGATAATATAGAAATTTATCTCGATCGATTTGGATTTGTTATTACAACAGATATTTATGATGATCGCATATTATTAGCTCAAGTTGCTGATGCAGCATTACAAATTAATGGTGTTGATGCAGCATTTATGATTGCGAGAATTGATTCGAATACTATCGGAGTTTCAGCACGTTCATATCAAAATATCAACGTGCAAATCTTGATGGAAGCCTTAGGTGGAGGTGGGCACTTAAATAGTGCAGCTGCGCAAATAAAAGAAACATCCGTACAGGATGTATTTGATCAATTAAAAAATTATATAGACTTAGAATACGGTGGAGGTGGAGAACCAATGAAAATAATTTTATTAGAGGATGTTAAAGGCAAAGGAAAGAAAGACGATGTTATTGAAGTTGCTGGAGGTTATGGTCAGTTTCTGATTACTCAAAAAAAAGGATTACTAGCAACTGATGAAAATATTGCAGAACTTAATAGAGTTAAAGAAGAAGCATTTGAAGCAAATCAAAGACATTTAAACTTAATGAAAAAATTGAAAGCTGAAATTGATAACAAAAAAGTAACATTGGGAATTCAAATTGGACAAGATGGTAAGTTATTTGGTAGTGTAACAACAAAACAGATTGTAGAAGCTTTTGAGCAAGCGCATCACATCTTAATCGATAGAAAAAAAGTAGATCTTTCTAGCGATATTAATTCAATCGGAATTTATACTGCAACAGTATCGCTTCATAAAGATATCAAAGCACAATTTGAAGTACATATCATTGAAAAGTAGGTTATCAAAATGGCTAAAAGTTTACCACACCATCATGAATCAGAACAATCCGTATTAGGGGCAATCTTTTTAGATCCTAAACAGATTAACGCTGTAATTGACCAATTAAATAATGAAGATTTCTTTGAACAAGGGCACGCTTTGATTTATCAAGCAATGAAGGAACTTTTTGTTGAAAACTTAAATATAGATTATACGAGTGTAGCTTCTAGACTTGAGCAAAATCAAAATCTTCAAAAAGCAGGAGGTATGAAATACCTTCTAGGTCTAGCTGAGGCTATCCCTTCGGTTAAGCATCTTGAAACTTATATTGATTTAGTTAAAGATAGATCTCTCAAAAGACAAGTTATTGAACTAGCCGGTAATATTCTTGAAGCTGGATATTCTGGAGATATGGATGCGAAGGATTATTTGACAAAAGCGGAAGAAGATATTTTTGCTTTAGCGCAAAAAAGAAAAACTTCAGCATTTTCTTTTCTTTCAGAAGTTATACACGAAGTCAAAGATAAAATGGAAAAAAACCGCGATAAAAAAGGTGGTATTACAGGCTTAAGAACGGGGTTTTCTAATTTAGATAGTTTGACTGCAGGTCTTCAACCCGAAGAACTCATTATTTTAGCAGCTCGTCCTTCAATGGGGAAGAGTGCGTTTGCGATGAATTTAGCTATTAATGTTGCTAAGAGAAATAAAGATGGACAAGCTGGAGTTGCAATCTTCAGTTTGGAAATGAGTAACGAACAATTAGCTGGACGTATGTTAAGTTCAGAATCAAATATTGAAAACACTAAAATCAAAACTGGACATCTAACACCTAGAGAATGGCAGTTTTTAGAAGGTGGCATGCAGGGCTTAGCAAGGCTAAATATAGCGTTTGACGATTCTGCGGCTGTTACCGTTGCCGATATTAGAGCTAAATGTAGAAAACTAAGCCAAGAAGGAAAATTAGATTTTGTTGTTATTGACTATTTACAACTCATCAAAGGTGACGATCGTTCAGGAAATAGACAAGAAGAAGTTGCTAAAATCTCAAGAGGACTTAAGCAAATGGCAAGAGAACTAAAGGTTCCTATTTTAGCACTCTCTCAGCTATCTCGTGAAGTTGAAAAAAGAGAAGATAAACGTCCCGTTCTTGCGGATTTAAGAGAATCCGGAAGTATTGAACAAGATGCTGATATTGTTATGTTTCTTTACCGTAAGGACTATTATGAAAGAGATGACAAGAACTTAACTGGTGAAGTTGATTTAAGTATTGCTAAGAATCGTCAAGGTATAGCGGGTATAACACAACATTACATGTTTGATACAGCGTTTTCAAGATTTACTGCTCAAGCTGAACGTACAGACGATATTCAAAATAAAGATTAAAAAAAAGAGGCACTCGCTTGAGTGCCTTTTATTTGAATACTTATTTAAGTGTAGCCGATAACATCCAAATATGCTTTTCTAGACTCGAAATTGATTGAATCAGTAGATCAGCTGTTGCTTCATCATCTTGCTCTTGTGCAAGAAGTAAAACTTCTTTAAATTCTGTATTAAGTAATTTAAAGTCAGCTAATACATGGGCAATCATTTCTTCAGCCTTTTCAGTTCCAGATGCTTCTTTTAGAGATGTAATTGCTAAATAACCTTTCATATTCGATACAGGTTGTCCGCCAATCATTAATAATCTTTCTGCAAATGCATCATAAGCTTCATTGATTTCGTCATAGAACTCTTCAAATTTCACATGTAAAGGATAAAAGTTTGGTCCTGAAACATACCAATGAAAGTGATGTAATTTAGTGAATAAAACACTTAAATTTGCTACCTGCTTGTTTAAAGCTTGATAAAGTTTTTCCATAATATTTTTTACCTTTCCTTTCGTTTTCTTACTATCTTAATTATAACACAATTTATAATTTAATGCTCGTGATTTGACTTACAAAACTTGAATTATGTGATTTAATTTTCAGTAAAAATATACTTATTTACAAGCTATTTTCTATGGAATAATCATAAAAAATATGGTAATATAATTGAGCAGGTGATAAATATGTATGATCGATTAAAATTGATAGAAAAACATTATCAAGAAATTCAAGATAAGCTTTCTAGTGGAAAGCTTGAAGTTAAAGAAATGACTGCTTTACTCATTGAGTCAAGTTCGATTCAAGAAACGGTTGAAACATATCGTTTTTTTAGGGATAAAACAAATGAATTGAAGGATTTAGAATTGATGATTTTAGAGGAACAAGACGAAGAAATGATTGAAATGGTACAATTAGAAATTGATAAAATCAAAGACAAATTAGAACAAACTGATGAGAAACTCAAGATTTTATTATTACCTAAAGATCCCAATGATGGAAAGAATGTTATCGTAGAAATTAAAGGTGCTGCAGGTGGAGATGAAGGCAATCTTTTTGCTGGAGATTTGTTTAGAATGTATTCTAAATATGCTGAAACTCAAGGTTGGAAAATTGAAGTGATGAGTGCAATGGAAGGATCTATGGGAGGGTATACTTCGATAGAGTTTATGATTTCTGGAAAACAGGTTTATTCATTTTTGAAATATGAATCTGGAACACATCGTGTCCAAAGAGTACCTGAAACAGAATCTATGGGGCGCATCCACACATCAACTGCAACAGTTCATGTGATGCCAGAAGCTGAAGAAATTGAACTTGATATTAAATGGGAAGATATTCGTGTTGATACATATAATTCTAGTGGACCAGGTGGACAAAGCGTTAATACAACAAAGTCAGCTGTTCGTCTTTTTCATGAACCTAGTGGATTAATGGTTGCATGTCAAGAAGGTAAATCACAACACGAAAATAAAGCAACAGCTTTCAAATTACTCAAAGCAAGACTATTCGATTCAATTATTGAAGAACAGTTGGCTAAAGAAGGTGCGGACCGTAAAGCTTTAGTGGGCAGAGGCGATAGAAGCGAAAAAATTAGAACATATAATTATCCCCAAAATCGTGTGACTGATCATAGAATTGGACTTACTTTACAAAGATTAGATGCGATTATCGAAGGAAGACTTGATCTCATCTTGGAACCACTTTTGAATGAATTTCAGAAGCGTCAACTTATGGGAGAAAAAGTGTGACCTACGAAGGACTGCTTAAGCAAGCGTATAAAAAAATAAAGAATATGGACAAAGAAGAAGAGGCAATTAAGTTACTTTTAATGGAGCTCTCTCAACAAAATCCTCATGAATTTTATCTAAATCTCAAATTAGAAGTAGATGAAAATTTAAGACTTGATTTTCTAAAAAAACTTGATCTTTATTTAAACGATGACATACCTGTTCAACATTTGATTGGATATTCTTATTTTTACGGACACTCCTTTCAAGTGAATGCTAATGTATTAATTCCTAGAAGTGAAACTGAACAACTCGTTGAGCATGTTTTATTTTACTATGACAAGTACTTTAGTCCTCAACACATAGAAGTTTTAGATCTTGGTACGGGTAGTGGTTGTATTGGACTTACTTTAGCATTAGAAGATGAAAAATTAGATGTGACGATTAGTGATATTAGCGAGGGTGCATTAAAAATTGCAAAAGCAAACAAAGAAAAATTAAAAGCTAAAGTTAAAATTATTTTAAGTGATCTATTTGAAAATATTGATAATTCATACGATATGATTATATCTAATCCACCATATATTCCCGATTCTGAAGAAGTTCAAAGCATTGTAAAAAAAGAACCAAGTGTAGCGTTATATGGAGGCAAATTAGGCGTTGATTTCTATGAAAAAATACTTGATCACTCAAGAAAACATGTTAACGAAAGAGCATTGATTGCCTTTGAACATGGCTATCAACAAAAAGAACAAATTTATCAATTTGCCAGAATCTTTTACCCCGAAGCTATCATTATCCAACTTAAAGATCTAGCAGGAAAAGATCGATTTACATTGATTGGTTTGGGAGGTGTTTTAAAAGATGAGAAACGGTGAATTAATTATCATTCCAACAGACACAGTTTACGGCCTTGCAGCAAAGTTATATGATCAAAAAGCTTTAGAGAAAATTTATCAACTCAAGGGTAGAGAATTGTCAAAGCAAATACCACTTTTATGCCACAAAATTAGTGATTTAGATCATATTGCAATTGTAGATGAAAATGCTAGAAAATTGATGGAGTTCTTTTGGCCAGGACAGATTACTTTTGTTCTTTCTACTAAACCAGAATTCTATGAAAAAACACATGAATCAACGATTGCTTGCCGTATTCCAAACCATCCACTAGCGTTAAGTATTATTAAAAAGTATGGTGTGCTTAGAACCACAAGTTTAAACAAAAGTGGAGAGCCACCATTAGAAGATTTTTCTGAGATCGTTTACAAATTTGGAACAGATGTCGCAGAAATCTATAAACAAAACATAGAACCCAGTCGTTTATCTTCAACAGTTGTTGATTTATCTAAAGGCGAGATTAATATACTCAGACAAGGGACAATCACAATAGAAGACATAAATCGCGTGATTGGAAAATTATGACCTATATTATAGGGTAATAAAGTCTTTTCGAAGACTTTTTTTGTTCATTTTTGTGAAAATGTTATATAATATATAAGGTTATGAAAAGAGGAACATATGGAAATTAGAAATATCGCAATTATTGCTCATGTCGATCATGGTAAAACAACATTGGTTAATCAGTTGTTAAAACATAGTGAACGTTTTGATGCACATGCGCAATTAGATGATCGAGTCATGGACTCAAATGATATTGAAAGAGAACGCGGAATAACAATTCTAGCTAAAAATACAGCAATCATTTATAAAGATTATCGCATTAATATTTTAGATACACCAGGTCATGCTGATTTTGGTGGAGAAGTAGAAAGAATCATGCACATGGTGGATGGTGTTTTACTCTTGGTTGATGCATTTGAAGGAGTAATGCCTCAAACAAGATTTGTGCTAAAAAAAGCTTTGGAAGCAAAATTATTACCTATTGTTCTTGTCAATAAAATCGACCGTAAATTTGCTGATATACAAAAAACAGTCAATGAGATTTATGACCTGTTTATTGACCTGGGAGCTGATGAACATCAGCTTGATTTTCCAGTTTTATATGCGTCAGGTATTCAAGGGTTAGCAAACTACAAACCACATTTGGATTTAGATATAAAAATGGAACCCATTTTGGATACCATTATTAAGTCAATTCCTAAACCTAATCAGGATGAAACTGAACACCTACTTTTTCAACCTGCTTTAATCGATTATAACGATTATGTCGGTCGTATGGGAATTGGTAAAATTTATAAAGGAACGCTAAGAGTTAATGAAACAGTTTCATGTATTCGCATGGATGGATCAATTGTTAACTTTAGAGTACAAAAGATTTTTCAAAGCATGGGCATGGAAAAATTCGAAGTTGATGAAGCTTATTCAGGCGACATCGTATCTTTAGCGGGTCTACCAGATATTCATGTTGGAGAAACAGTGTGTGAAGTGGGCTATGAAGAAGCACTTCCTCATTTGCATATTGATGAACCCACCGTTCAAATTACATTTTTGACAAACAGTTCACCGTTTGCTGGAAAAGAAGGTAAACACGTTACTGCATCGAAAATTGATGAAAGATTATTTAAAGAGACACAAAAAGATGTATCACTCAAAGTAGAAAGAATTGGAACAACTGAAGCTTGGACTGTTTCAGGTCGAGGTGAGTTACATTTAGGTATATTAATTGAAAATATGCGTCGCGAAAATTATGAATTTCAAGTGTCAAGACCTAGAGTTATTGTTAAAATGGTTAATCAAGTTAAATGTGAACCCTATGAAGATGTTCAAATTGACTGTCCAACGGAATTCGTTGGTACAGTTATAGAAATGCTTGGAGAACGCCGTGGAGATTTAGTATCAATGCACCAAACCGGAGATTATAGTAGAATTCATTACGTAATGCCTTCAAGAGGTCTAATTGGATTTATGACACAATTTTTAACAGCAACTAAAGGGTATGGCATCTTATCTCATATCTTTATTGATTACCGTCCGATGTTAAATGATTCAGTTGGTAATAGAAGAACCGGAGCATTAGTATCTATGAATCAAGGAATGACTTCAGCTTATGCTATTGGTCGACTAGAAGATCGTGGATCTATGTTTATTGATCCAAGAGTATCTGTTTATGAAGGAATGATAGTAGGAGAAGGTAATACAGATACAGATATGGTTGTCAACGTAACACAAGAAAAACAAATGACGAATATGCGTTCTGCCGGTAAAGATTCAACTGTCGTGCTAAAAAAACCTAGACCTATGGGTTTAGAAGCGTGTATGGCTTTTATCAATGATGATGAACTAATTGAAATCACACCCAAGAGCATACGTCTTAGAAAAGCATTGTTGAGAGCACTTGATCGCAAGAAATCATATTATAATGAAACAAAATTGTAAATCATTCACTATCTTTTCACAATAGATGACTTTATAAAAATGTTATTTATTATGTTATAATAACAAGTAAGTAAAATGGAGGATTATTTGATATGAAAGTTGCAATAGGCAGTGATCATGGTGGATATGAATTAAAAGAACAAATTAAAACTTACCTAAAGAGCAAAAACGTTGATTTAGTTGATTTTGGAACTAATTCAGGGGCATCAGTCGACTATCCTGATTTCGGAAAAAAAGTTGGTCTTGCTGTAACACATGAAAATTATGATTTTGGAATTATTTTATGTGGGACTGGTATTGGAATCAGCATTTCTGCAAATAAGATTAAGGGAGTTAGAGCAGCATTAGTTTATAATGAAGAAACAGCTCGACTTGCTAAAGAACATAATAATGCAAATATTATAGCTTTAGGTGGGAGAACCACGACAGTTAATGAAGCATATAAAATAGTTGATACATTCATGAATTCAACATTTGAGCCTAGACATCAGAAACGTTTAGATAAAATATCAAAAATTGAGGAGAATGCATAATGAGCAAAGTTGTAATACTGAACCATCCTCTGATTGATCATAAAATGATGAGAATCAGAGATAAAAGCACTGGAACAAAAGAATTTAGAGAAAGTGTCTCTGAAGTTGGTGGATTGATTACATATGAAATCACACGTGATTTCACTACTGTTCCTAAAACAGTTGAAACACCTATTTGTGAAACAACGGTTTATGAATTAGAAAAACAAGTTGTTATTGTCCCTATCTTACGTGCCGGACTTGGTATGGTTGATGGTATTCACAATATCATTCCAACTGCGAAAATCGGTCATATTGGACTTTATCGCGACGAAGAAACATTAATGCCTCAGGTTTATTATTCAAAATTCCCTAAGGATATTGATCAAAGTATCGTTTTAGTAGTTGATCCTATGTTAGCAAGTGGTGGATCAGCTTCAAAAGCCATTGATATCTTAAAAGATCATGGAGCTACTGATATTAGATACGTTGGACTAGTGGGATGTCCTGAAGGTGTAGCAAGACTACAAAAGGATCATCCAGATGTCAGTATATATTTAGCTGCACTTGATAGTCATCTTAATGAACGTGGATATATCGTACCGGGTCTAGGAGACTGTGGGGATCGCTTATTTGGGACAAAGTAGAAATAAAAGAATCATCATGCTTTATGTTTTAGTCATTCAATTATTTTTTACAGTTGCAGGACTTTCAATATTGGGCATTTATATCGGAATGAAAATCAATCCAGAAGGTACATTGCCAACAATATTAGCTGCAGCTGGATTAATTTTGGGCATCGTAATAAGTTTTATTACAATTATTCAGTTCATCAAAAGCGAGGAACGTTATGAAAGAAGTTCACAAGATTAGTTTAATCGCAATTGTATATGGGCTTATCTTAAGTCTGGTTACATGGATTTTTTTCAGTGATTATATATTATGGGTTGTTTTAGGTTCTTTAACATCACTTTTTAATCATAGTCAAATGATTCATATTACCAAAGGAAAGTATTCAACACAAATGTTGATATTGCACATTTTTCAGCGTTATGCTATGTATACAATTATTATTGCTATCGCTTTTTTTGACACTAAAGATCTTGCAGACCAAAAAATTATGATGTATACGTTTATATTTCTGCTTCTTGGCTTTATGGCAGTTAAAGTTGGGGCACTTATTTACGCGACACCTCTCATCAAAAAACCTGTAGAGAAGGGGGAGTATGTGGATTATGATAACCCAGATTCTTGATTATTTAAAAAACTTACCCGTGTATTTCTACACATCACTTGGTATTATGGCACTGATAGCAATTCTTTCTGTTATCGCAGGCAATAAAGTGAAAAAAATGGATGTGAGACAAACACCATCAAAGTTTATGACCATCTTTATATCTGCGGTAGAATCGTATAACACCATGATTAAGGGATATATCGGGAAACATTGGACATTTGTTGCACCTGTCACTCTTACTTTAGCAGCTTATGTGTTTCTTTCTAATATTTCTGGCGCCTTTGCCCTAGATTCACCAACGAAATATACAAGTATTACTTTTTCAATATCTATTACTTCATTTATCATCGTTCAACTTACAGGCTTAATTTCACAAAGTTGGAGACACTTTTTAGGATTATTCAAACCTTTTTGGCCAATGTTTCCTTTAAACGTTATGAGTGAATTTACACCAATTATTTCTATGTCACTACGTTTATTTGGTAATATTGCGAGTGGTTCAGTATTTCTATTCTTGATTTATAAATTTGGTGGTTGGTTATCGATCTTCATTGCTCCAGCATTTCACATGGTTTTCGATATTGGATTTGGATTAATTCAAGCAGTCGTCGTTGTTTTATTAACAGTTATCTTTGCGTCTAACAAAGTCAGTGAAAGCGACTTTGCTAAATAATATAATAAAAATTAAAGGAGAATTTATATGTTACATTTATTGAGTCAAATGTTACCTGCAATTTTAGATGTTGTGCCCAATGAATTTTATGCAAGCGGATTGGCTTACATCGGCGCTGGTATCGCAGTATTTACTGGTTTTGGTACAGGTATTGGTCAAGGTATTGCAGCATCAAAAGCTGTTGAAGCAGTAGGTCGTCAACCAGAAGCTTCTGGTAAGATTACAACAACGATGATTATTGGTCAAGCAGTTGCAGAAACAACTGGGTTATATGGTTTATTAATTGCATTCATATTAATCAATAAATAAAAAGAAGGATTTGATTTCGTGAGAGAAATATTTGAAGAAGTGTCTGTTTTGATTGAAAATGGATTAAATTCAGTAATGAATCGACCAGACATCGTAATATTAAATATCTTGGCATTGATTGTATTGCTTGTTTTTGTGCGTACTTTTTTATGGAAACGGATTACTGATTTTATCAATCAACGTCAAAAAGCATTGACTGAAGCTTTAGAAAATGCAGACTTAGAACGTGAAATAGCAAAAAGTTTACAAGAAAAATCACATAAAGATTATGAAGCAATGCGTGAAGAAACAAGAATATTAAAAGAAAAATTAACGCTTGAAGCATATAAGCAACAAGAAGAATTAATTACGAGTGCAAAAAAAGAAGCTAAGCGTCGTTTGGATCAGGCAGATAAAGACATTGAGTTTGAAATCATTCAAGCGAATGAACAAATCAAACAATCGATTAAAGAGATTGCTTTTGCTGCTGCAGAAAAAATCGTTAAAAGAGAAATTGATGAAAATGTTCATCAAGATATCATTGATGATATTGTTCAAGAAAGAGAAGTTCGATGAGTATTTCCAACTATGCTAAAGCACTCTATCAGATTGCTAAAGACAATGATAATATAAATCTCATTACTTTTCAATTTGGAGAATTTAAAAATTTGATGTCTGATCAACAAGGCTGGATTTTAATGATGGATTCTCCAATGATGAATTTAAGTGAGAAAATAAAAATGATTGACATACTCAATTATGATGTCTCATTTTTATCGTTTATCAAGATGTTAGCTAAAAAAAGATTGGTCCATTTATACTTAGAAATTTATGAAGAATGGATACATATGGCGCGTGCTTTTCAAAATATAGCGCATCTTCACATTTATTCTGCTAAACCGATTACTGAAAAGCAGGAAGCATCCTTAAGAAAAGTGATTCAACCTCGATTCCCTAATCAAAAACTAGAATTTCATATTACAATTGATGAACATTTGCTAGGTGGCATCAAAATTGTCCATCAGGGACAATCACTGGATCGATCCATTGCCCGTGAAATCAAAGAATTATATACAACGATTTAAGGTGGTGTAGACATTGTCAAAATTAAAAGTCCAAGAAATGACGGAAATCATAAAAAAACAGATTCAGTCATTTGAGCAAGACGTTAAACTAGAAAATATTGGTAAGGTTTTAAGCGTAGGAGATGGTATTGCTATCGTCTATGGTCTTCAACAAGCAATGATGGGTGAACTCCTAGAGTTTCCACATGATGTCAAAGGACTCGTTTTTAATCTTGAAGAATCCAGTGTTGGTGTTATTCTTTTAGGAGAAAGCGACAAGATTAAAGAAGGCGACTTAGTTAAAACGACTAAGCGTATTTTTGAGGTACCTGTTGGTGAAGAACTATTAGGTAGAGTCGTTAATCCGTTAGGTGAACCGCTTGATGCTGGTGGATCAATTTCAACCAAAAAATTCTTACCTGTTGAAAGAAAAGCTCAAGGTGTCATGGCTAGAGGTTCAATTAATGCTTCTATGGAAACAGGAATTAAAGTTATTGATGCTCTTGTTCCTATTGGACGTGGTCAAAGAGAACTTATTATCGGTGATAGACAAACCGGGAAAACAACACTTGCTGTTGACACGATACTTAATCAAAAAGGTAAAGATGTCATTTGTATTTATGTTGCGATCGGTCAGAAAGAATCAAGTGTGTCAACACTTGTTCAATTACTTTCACAACATCAAGCGATGGAATATACTATCGTCGTTGTAGCTGGTGCTTCAAGAGAAGGAACACTTCTTTATCTTGCACCTTTTGCTGGTGTTACCATGGGTGAATATTTCATGGAACAAGGTAAAGATGTTTTGATCGTTTATGATGATTTATCAAAACACGCGGTTGCTTACCGTGAATTATCATTATTGCTTCGCCGTCCACCAGGACGTGAAGCTTATCCTGGAGATGTTTTCTATCTTCATTCAAGACTTCTTGAAAGATCGGCTCGTCTTAATGATAAATTAGGTGGTGGTTCGATCACTGCGCTTCCAATTATTGAAACGAAAGCTGGAGACATTTCGGCTTATATTCCAACGAATGTTATTTCAATTACCGATGGTCAAATTTTCTTAGAAGCCGAATTATTCTATTCAGGTATTCGTCCCGCAATCAATGCTGGACTTTCGGTATCACGTGTAGGTGGTGCAGCGCAATGGAAAGCAATGAAAAAGGTATCTGGTACGGTACGTATCAACCTTGCAAACTATAGAGAATTAGAATCATTTGCACAATTTGGTTCTGACTTAGATGCGAGTGCGAAACGTCGACTTGAACGTGGTAGAAAAACTGTTGAAATTTTGATTCAAGATGTTCATGAACTGATTGAAATGCCAACACAGATTGTGACTATTTATGCTCTATCTTCAGGTATGATGGACGATGTTGATATTGAAGATGTCAAGAAGTTAGAAAATGAAATCAACCAAGGATTACATATGAATGAACTTGGTCAAAAAATTTATAAACAATTAATTGAAACAAAAAATCTCCCAGACACGAAAGATCTAGATACATTTATTCATAGTTTGAAGAGGATGATTTGATATGGGATTGAAGGATATTAAAATGAGAATGGTGGCAATCAATAAGACTGCCTCGATTACTCAAGCAATGCATAATATTGCATTATCCAAGATTAAAAAATCAGGTGAATTACTGAATAGAACAAGAGATTTTGTTATTAAACTTCATAGCATCTTGGAATATGCAAATCGCAGTAATGAAGATGTTCATAGACTCACTTCAGTTAATGAAGGAAAAACTAAATTATATGTCTTAGTTACAAGCGATCGTGGGCTAGCAGGAAGTTATCATAATCAGTTATTCAAAGCTTTTTTGGATGAAGTCAAAGATATACCTAAAAAAGATTATAGAGTCTTTGTTCTAGGTAAAAAAGGATTTTATTTTGCTCAAAAAAGAAAGTTACCTATGGTTAATGAAGCGATTATATATAACCGTGATGATATTACTGCAATGTATTTTAGACCCTATGCAGATCTCATCAAAGATGTTTTTATGGAAGGTGCAGTTGATGAAGTGATACTATTCTATAATCACTATATCAATACAGCAACTCAAACTGTGAAAAAACGTGTCATTCTTCCAGTCATATTTGATGAAGAAGAAAAATCAAATGAAGATTTTATTTATGACACATCACCTGAAGTTGTATTAAACCATACAGTCAATATTTATATCGAAAGTAGTATCTTTACAGCATTAGCTGATGCAAAATTAAGTGAACATGCTTCACGAATGATTGCAATGAAAAGTGCAACTGATAACGCGAATGAAATTGTTGAAAGACTTCATACGATATATCATAGAGCAAGACAGCAAGAAATTACAAGTGAAATCATTGACGTTGTCAATGGTTCTAACGTGTAAGAAAGGAGAAACAAGATGAAAGGTAAAATTACACAAATCATCGGACCTGTTGTAGACGTATATTTTGAAAATGAACTTCCAGCAATTTATGATGCACTTCGTGTCGAACTTGAAAATGGTAAGACCGTCACATTAGAAGTAGCACTGCATATGGGTGACCAAGTTGTTCGTACAATTGCTTTAGAACCTACCGAAGGTCTTAAAAGAGACTTATTAGTAGAAGCAACCCAAAGTTCTATTAAAGTACCTGTTGGAAAAAAGGTTTTAGGACGTATGTTTAATGTCTTAGGAGATCCCATTGATGGACTTGAAGCACTAGATAAAGAACCTCATATGAGTATTCATAGACAAGCTCCACAATTTCATGATCTTTCAAGTGAAGTTGAACTATTAGAGACAGGTATTAAAGTAATTGATCTTTTAGCCCCTTATATTAAAGGTGGTAAAATTGGATTATTTGGAGGAGCAGGAGTTGGTAAAACTGTACTCATCCAAGAGTTGATTCATAATATTGCCCAAGAAAGAGCGGGTATCTCTGTTTTCGCTGGTGTAGGTGAAAGAACAAGAGAAGGTTATGAACTTTATACTGAAATGACAGAATCAGGTGTAATCAATAAAACTGCACTTGTATTCGGTCAAATGAATGAGCCACCAGGAGCAAGAATGAGAGTTGCATTAACTGGACTCACTATGGCAGAACATTTCAGAGATGAAGAAAAGCAAGATGTACTTTTGTTTATCGATAATATATTTAGATTTATTCAAGCCGGTTCTGAAGTATCCGCGTTACTTGGAAGAATGCCATCCGCAGTAGGCTATCAGCCTACCTTGGCAACTGAAATGGGTAGACTGCAAGAACGTATTACTTCAACTAAAAACGGCTCTATCACATCAATTCAAGCGGTTTACGTTCCAGCTGATGATTATACAGACCCAGCACCTGCCACTGTATTCTCGCATTTGGATGCTACAACAAATTTAAGTAGAAAACTAACTGAAATTGGTATTTATCCAGCTGTTGACCCACTCGCTTCAACATCAAGAGCACTTTCTCCACAAATCGTAGGTAAAGAACATTATGAAGTGGCTAGAAACGTTCAGAAAATGATTCAGAGATATCACGAATTACTTGATATCATCGCCATTTTAGGTATGGATGAATTGACTGATGAAGATAAGCAATTGGTACATAGAGCTAGAAGATTACAAATTTTCTTATCACAAAATACTCATGTTGCTGAACAATTTACTGGTGTACCTGGCTCATTTGTTCCCTTAAAAGAAACTGTTCGTGGATTCAAAGAAATTATTGAAGGAAAACATGATCATCTTCCTGAAGATGCTTTCATGATGGTGGGAACAATTGATGACGCTATTAAGAAGGCGAAAACGTTATGATTTATCATGCACTTACTCAACAGGGTAAAACCTACACTGATGAGATAGAATATGTTGTCATTCATAACGAAGATGGCGAATTAGCCATTCTGAAAGATCATACACCCATTATTCTTCAAGTAAGAGAAGGGTATATTAAATTAGTCAGTGATAAAACCGAAAGATATATAGTGATTGAACAAGGGGTTATTGAGTTCAAAAATAATGAACTTAGTATCTTATCGCTTGAAGCACAAATGGGAGATACACTTGAAAAAGCAAGATCAACATTTGATCTTATGAAAAAGGAAAAATTGAATTTAGCTAAAAAAGAAAATGTTGATTTTTCAAAACTAGAACGCGAACTGAAAGAAAATATTACTAAAGGTAAAGCAGGTCAATTATAGGAGGGTTTAAAATGGATGATGTCATTTATTTTGTTTCCTTGATGGTTTTCTTTGCTGTCAGTCTTAGAGTTTTAAGGGCTGTCCATATTGAAAGCAAATTTGAAAAAATGAAGATTTGGGAAATTAAGACAGCATATTTTCTAATATCCTTGATTTTCGCTCATATGCTTGCAGAAATCATGGTTAAGTTATCTCAGTTACTCACAAATAATATGTAGATAGAGCATAGGAAGCCCTATGCTTTTCTATTATATACATAGATATAGTGTGGTATGTGGATTAATCAGTTTTCATTAAATAACAAAATATACCAACTTTTCTAAATTAACAACTAATATATCGATTTAGGAGAAGTGAAAGCGTATTATTTATATTTGTTTTATATTTAAAAATAATAATATAGAAAATACATATTTTATCCTTTATATCTTGTTTATATCGTGCTATAATGAAAACATAAAATAAAGAAAAAAGGAGAATATTGTTGTGAAGAAAATTGTACTATTTGTTCTTACATTTGTATTTATCGTAAGTTTATCCTCATGCCAACCAGCTGAGAAGACAAACTTAAGTGTATTCTTTGTTCCTTCTAGAGACAATGCAACATTAGTCAAAGGGATTAGTTATTTGCCAAGTCTTTTAAAAGCAGAAATGTCTGATTTGGGTTATGATTTTGAAACAGTTAGTGTTTATGTTGGTACTTCATATGAAGCAGTTGGCGAAGCACTTGATGCTGGAACTGCAGATATCGGATTTATTCCTGGTGGAACTTATGCAGTTTATGCTGATGGAAAGAACATGGATGTTGCATTAACTGCAACTCGTGGTGGGCTTTCTAAAGACTTTGTAGACGCTAAAGACTGGAATGATGGACAAGCTACAACTTCAAATTCTGCAACTCAAGTCAATTTCTATCGTTCAATTGGTATTGTTGGTCAATCAGTTAAGGGTCGCGCATTAGCAGCAACGATTAATGGTGGCGGAGAAATCACATGGGAAGATCTTCAAACTGTTAAGATTGGTGTCCAATCAGTCACTTCATCTTCAGGGCGTGTTTATCCTTCATTATTATTTAATGATTTATATGGCCACACTTTAGCAGATCTACCTACTGCTAATATTATCTTAGTTTCTGGATATGGTGGAGCAGCTTCAGCACTTGCAGCTGGAACAATTGACTTAGCATTTGGTTATGCAGACTTCAGAAGAGATTATGCTGATGAATGGATTGGCACTGACGAAGGCGATTATGCTCAAGATAATACGATTTGGGAAGATACAGATGTAGTTTTTGTTACAGATAAAATTTATAATGATACAATTACAGTTTCTAAGAAGACTGTAGATGATGATCTTCAAGCAGCTATCGAACAAGCTTTTATTAATTTAGTTGCAGATACAACACCACTTTCACCTGTTGATTCTTCTGGTTACTTCGTAACTACAAAGGATATATTTAAAGTGTACAGTCATGAGGGTTATGTTATTGCCGATGATTCTGATTACGATCTTGAACGCGCAGCTGCAGAAATTGTAAACGGCTAATCAATTTAATACAATAATAAATAATTTGATAGGAGTAGGCTTAATATCACATTAAGCCTTCTTTTTTCAAAAAGGAGCAAACAATGATAGAATTCCAAAATGTGAGTAAGACGTATCCTAATGGAGTCGAAGCTCTAAAAAACATATCACTAAAAATAGAACCAGGTCAGTTTGTTGCTATTATTGGACTTAGTGGAGCAGGCAAATCAACGCTTATTAAACTCGTTAATAAAATGATTGATGTCACAGAAGGTAACATTATTGTGAATGGTCTTAATATTCCAGACTTAAAGGGAAAAGCACTTAGACATTACAGACGTAGTGTTGGTATGGTATTTCAATCATTTAATCTCATTAACCGTACGTCGGTTATCAATAATGTATTGGCAGCTAGAGTGCCAGATATGAAACCTGTTTTTAGTTTATTTGGTATTTTTACTAAAAAAGATAAAATGATCGCTTTAGAGGCCCTACATAAAGTAGGTATTTTAGAGAAAGCCTATATTCGGGCTGATCAACTTTCAGGTGGCCAGCAACAAAGAGTGGCTTTGGCTAGAACGTTAGCTCAAAATCCATCTATTATCTTAGCAGATGAACCTGTTGCTTCACTTGACCCAATAACGGCAAATCAAATTATGAGTGATTTTGAACGCATTAATAAAACTGAAAAAATCACCATTCTTGTTAATATGCATCATGTCGATTTAGCACTAAAATATGCTTCAAGAGTGATCGGTATCAATCAAGGTGAAATCGTCTATGATGGTGGTACAGATAATATTACAGAAGATATCTTGAAAACCATTTACGGGAGAGAGCTAACCGATGAAGACATTATGTTCAAAGATAAGTAATTTAATCAAAGGTTATATCGCTCGAAATGAGAGAAATAGAACCTCTGTTTTGAATGATGGAACCAGTATCGTTAGACCTTTTTCGTATGCACTAATCATCTTTTTGATGGTATCAATCGTGTTTGTTTTCTTTTGGAATATGATTGTCACTGATTTTTTTAATAGATTTGGCTTTGTATTTTTCATCAATGGTTTACCTAATTTTTTCACAATTATACAAAAAATGATTGTTCAAGTCAACTGGTCATATTTTGATAAAGTGGTCCAACCATTAATTGAAACGATTAAGATTTCTATTATAGGAACGCTAGGCGGAGCAATTATTGCAATACCTTTTGCAATTATTGCATCACAAAATATTATGGGTAAAAGTCGTATTCCAAATGCTGTTAAATTTTTTCTATCCATTGTAAGAACTTTTCCTACACTTGTTTATGCGCTTATCTTCTCATTTATTTTTGATTATGGTACATTTATTGGTGTACTTGCAACCATCATTTTCACATTTAGTATTATTACAAAGATGATGTATGAAATCATTGAAGCTATTGATATGGGCGCATTTATTGCGATAGAAGCTACTGGAGCCACCAAACTTCAAGCGTTTCGTGCTGCAGTTGTTCCCCAAATCCTTGGTCGATTTTATTCGGTAGTACTTTATAACTTTGAAATTAACTTACGTGCTTCTGCAATTTTAGGTTTTGTCAATGCAGGGGGTATCGGAATTATAATGAATGATCAAATGGCACTCATGAAATATGGAAATGTCGCCGTGATTGTCTTAGCGTTACTTGCAGTTGTTATTGTGGTTCAAAATCTGTCTCAGTACTTAAGAAGGAGGTTGTCATAATGCAAACAGTCCTTCAGAAGTATAAAGAACGTCCCAAAAATACGATTAGAAATATCAGTGTTGTATCAATTATTTTATTTTTAACAGTATGGAGTACCGATGTAATTAATTATCCCGGAATATCTAGTAATGGTATTGCGATTGCAAAAAATATTTTTAAAGCCTTATATAATCCTTCTTGGCATTTAATTTTTAGTGTTCAAGTGGACAGTATTCCATTTTTGATGTTTGAAACATTGGGTATTGCTTTTTTAGGTACTTTACTAGGAGCGGTACTATCAGTTCCATTTGCTTTCTTAACTGCAAAAAATATCGTAGGTAAATTCAATTTCTTAGGTAACACGATTATTACGACAATCAGATCATTTCCATTCTTTCTTATCGCGTTGATGTTTGTACGTGTTAGTGGACCTGGACCCATGACTGGTGTGCTCACGATTGGTGTGTTATCTATTGGTATGATTTCTAAACTATATATTGAAGTCATAGAAGATATTGATCCGGGCATTTTATTATCTCTTGATGCTTTAGGTGCTACGAAGTATCAAAAGATACGTTATGGTATTATTCCTCAATTGACAGCAAGTATCATATCTGTTGTCATTTACCGCTTTGAAATCAATGTTAAAAATGCTACAGTTTTAGGTATTGTTGGTGCCGGTGGTATTGGTGTAACTTTACTTACTGCGATGACCGCAGGAAGATGGAGAGACGCAGCTGCAGCTTTATGGGGCATCATCATTGTTGTCCTGATTGTCGATTATTTATCAACTAAGTTGAGAAAACGACTTGTTAATGGTTAATAGATAAGATATAAGTATTTAGCATTCGTGCTAAATACTTTTTTTAATGGCAAATAAAAAAGATATAAGACTTATTAAACCAGCTTCTATCTTTTTATTTGATGACTTTGTAATTTTCGATTAGGTCAATTTTAAGTACTGGATGTTCTTCGATATACGCTCTAATTAGATCAAAATAAGAAACAGGATAGGCAATAATTTTTATTGCCTGATTAAACATATCGAATCCTCCACTACCGACAGCTCTATATGAATTTAATGCTAATTTAAAAATTGAAGTAGGTTTAATATTTTTTCCTTTGAATTTTAGAGTCGTTATTCTCTCTCCAATGGGTTTACTCACATCAATTATATAGTCAATGCCATCATAGACATCATAATTGTAATGTTCAACTTTTGGATATAAAAATTGAGGATGAATAACAATTTTATTATTTTCTAAACTAAAATAAGTTGCATTTTTCTCTAGAGCATCTTTGAGAAGTTTACCTGTGATTTCAAGAACAACAAGATCGTTTTCATAAGGAAAATTAACAGCAATATCATTAAGTGAGATATCGTGAGGAAAACCATGTGTTTCATTTGGCAGAGAAGCAATTGATAAATTAGCGCCAGTATAGTCTAATTGAATCTGATTGATGAGTTGAAATAAGGGATGCTTTTTAATTCTGCAATCCAAAGGTGAATGAATGCGCATATCATTTTTTATCGTGCCTATCTTTTGTGATAAATAAGTATTGGTTAATAAAATATCATCATGAATTAAGGATTCAATGGATTGATCAACAGTATAATTTGCCATTTGACAAATTGACGCATCAAGAATTTTATTTTTTTTATCATCAAAATCTATTGTTACTTCACCAAAATCTTTGGCATTATGTGAAGTCTGTAATGCGATTCTATTGTCTTTTTTATAAACCATAGGTATATGTTGATGACCTGTACATAAGATATCAATCTCTTTAATTTGAAAAAGTTCATAACCTTTATTTTCTACTGTGGGCGATGCATAAGATTGATGTGTATCTAAATTTTTGTTAAATCCACCATGATATAAAACAACAATCAAATCAGAATTCAAGGTTAGATTATTTTCATCGATAATCTTTTTAGTTGTTTCAACAGCATCTAAAAAAATCAAGTCTTTTAAATTTTCGGGTTTTTCCCAAAAGGGAATAAATTCTGTGGTAACCCCGATGATTGCAATTTTAATCCCATCAATCTCTTTGATTACATGGGTCTTGAAGAAGGGTTGATTATCCTTATAAATATTGGCACAAAGAATTTCCCCATGATATTCTGATTGAAAAGAAGATAGATAAGATAGCCCATAATTGAAATCGTGATTGCCTAGTGTTACAAATTCATAATTGAGTGCATTAAATACTTTAGCAACTGGATTCGGCAGTTTTTGTTTTCTTGAATAATCCAAAAGAGGAGATCCTTGTAAAAAATCACCATTGTCTAAAAGTAAGAATGAAGTCTCAAGTGTTTTTAAATAATTGGGTAACCTGGATAAACCAAAAGATCCATAGTTTTTATTCAAAAAATCATAGGCAGATAGCTTACCATGGGAATCTGAAGTATAGATAATATGTATTTGTTTTTTCATCATAGTCTCCTATTTTTCTAGTTCAATTATACACTATTTTATTTAATTATTAAGTTAATGAAACATAAAATCACCATATTTATAAACCAATCCAGAATATTTAGTTTGAACGCTTGTCAATTTGGATGGATACATAACAATAATAAAAAAATATTAAGAATAGATGAATTATATCTTACAATATTATTGAGTTGCAAAGATGTTTTTTTAATTGTGGTATTGTTAAGTCAACAGTTAATAGTAAGATTTTATATGAAGACTATTGCATCTTTTTAGAAAAGTGATAAACTGAAGGCATAAAGAGTATCTTTCACTGAAGAGGAAAAATCATATGAAAAAAATGATAATATTTGTTATATTGATACTCATCTTAACTGGTTGTCAACAAGTCGATACTGAAAAATTGAAACAAGAAATTAAAGATGAACTTCAAGATGAATTAGTATTTGACATTAATGACTTAAATGAATATTTGCAGGAAGTTTCTTCTTATGCCTCATCTTGCACGATAAGTATCGAAGTTTCATTAGAAGAATCAACTATCCATGGATCTGGCTTTGTATATAAAAAGGAAGGCAATGATTATTACATACTTACAAATGAACATATCGTTAGATATTATCAATCAATAGAAATTTATAGTCCTCAAAATGAGCACTATATTCAAGCATCAATTGAGAAAGTTGATGCACATAAAGATTTAGCAATTTTAACAATGACTACCACAGACCTCATAGGTATATGTGAAATTAGACAGACCGATTATAAGGTCGGAGAATTTGTACTAGCAATAGGATCACCATTAGAGCTAAGTTATTCAAATACAATTACTTTAGGTATTATATCAAGGCTAGATGAAACCTATATTCAACACGATGCATCAGTAAATATTGGAAACAGCGGAGGACCATTATTTAATTTAAAGAAAGAAATCATTGGACTTAATGTATCAAAAATCAATACTACATCAGCAAGTGGATCAACCGTCTCGGTTGAAGGTATTGGTTTTGCGATTCCACTTGAGCATTTAATTAATTTCATAACATAAGGCTAGTTACATATAATTGTTAAATAAATTGAATCAGAACAGGAGTGATTTAAATGAGGAAATTGCTGACAGTTTTTGTGCTTTTTATGACAGTTTTTGCTTTTACAGGTTGTAATAATGATGATGGACAACTACCCGACCGGATAAAAATCGAAGATATGTGTGGAGGATCCGGTGAATATTTTGTGATTAATGGTGTTTGCGTTTTAAAAGAAGATATTTTATCTGATAGCATTACCATTAATGGTGAAGAGACAATTGTGGATTATATGGATAGTATTGAACTCATGGATAGTTTTGTTGCAGATTTATCTGATTCAACAGGGTTAGCCGTAGTGCCTCGTGATGTTTTTGAAGCTCAGACACTATCCAATAAAGGACAGATGACAGATTTAATGCTTATGGCATCAGAGCTTGATGTTGATCAGGAAACTGCAAATTTGCTAGTTAAATTAACCGAAGAGGGATTCTTTGAAGAAGTTGGGTTTACTGACGAGCAAGGACATGATGTTACTATTATGTCAAATCCACTGGCATTAGAAATTTTTGGTGCCTATACTATTGTTGTTTTTGAAGTTGATTTAGGATATGAAAACACAGGTGATTTCACACAAAGAGTTTTTGATTCTCTTTATGCTGGAGGTATCTACCTCATTCATAATGAATCAGGTAAGATGTTTGCTACGAAGGATATTGAATATACTGAAAACACGTATTCTTATACAGAGGATCATTCACGAAACGTTCAATTGACTGTGACACTTAATGAACCAGTTATTGAAGTTCAGCATATTCCTCGAGTTGAAGATGGCATGCCAGTTCTAGATGAAGAGGGGAATCAAATTATTGATGAAGTTTTAGTTCCCGTGTTGGATGACGAAGGCAATCCTTTAATCTTCACTGAAGGACCCATGTTGACAGAATTTCAAGATGTTCCTTTAGTCGAATATTACAAAGTTCAACAAGTTGACGATGAAGGAAATCTTGTGTTTGATGAAAATAACGAACCAGTATATGATATTGTCGAAGAACCTATATTAGACGAAAATGGAGATCCAGTAGTTGAAAATAAGGAATTCCCTGTCTTAGATGATGAGGGTAACCCAGTTTATCAGACAGAATTTCAAGTTGACTTGTTTATTGAAGATATTCGCACCATTACTGTTACTGAGTACTATGCAACAGTAACTAATAATCCATTAAGTGGCGTAGCACAGCGATTTGTCGATCAAATTATAGCTGAATACTATAATTGGAATTATTATCGTGTCAATAATTATATTATTTCTTCATGGGGATTTTCTGCAAGCGATGAAGACATCTTCTTTATGGAAAATAAGCAAAGCACTACAGATCCATCTAAATATGAGAATTATGTCATCAAGTTATCTTTTGATTCAGAAAACAATGAATTACTTCTTGAAGATTATTTGAATGCGACTAAAGCTGGATTTGTTAACTGCGAAATTATTTTAGACCCAAGAAATAACAATATTATCTGCGATACTTGGGATAATAATATTAAAGTATACTCACAAACTGAAGGTTTAAAAACTATTCCAGACTCAGCTAATCTTAACCCTGTCACTTTTCCTAATGGCGATTTGTATTTCTATGACTATAGAGAAGAATATGTGGAAGAACTGGGATATTATACAGCTTTACTTTATGTAATCAACTCTGATGGTACTTTATCTTCTAGCTATATTGAACTTGGCGAAAGAGAACAAGTATGCTACGATAACTGCTATAATTACATCAATTTTGATATGTATGATATGGAAGGTAATCCTTATAATGAACAAGGCTACAACAATGCTAGTGTTATGCGTTCAGATGGCGATTTACTAATCTCTAATTCAGATTTACATATTACTGAAATTGGAGAATTTGATTCCACTAGACCTGAATGTACTGATGCATATGGATGTTATGCTACAGTGAATTATGGTATTTATGATGGTGAAGAATTGATTGTTAAGTTTGATGAATGGCTCACTTATTATCCAGGTGACGTAGCTCCCGCATATCAGGAAAATTATGATATCGATATGAATACTCAAGTTGAGTATCAGCAAGAATGGTCCGACGATGATAAACTTTGTGAAAATGGAGAAGTTGGATGTATCGATAATTATAATTTTGTTGATGAATCACTCAATTCATATGGATTATGGTTCTATACTAATCAAATTATTTCGGAAGGCGAAAATTTCCTTGATAGAATTGTACTCGCTGAAGATAACAATGCTATTTATGAATATACAAAAGAAATAAACGGTACTGTTTGTCAGGACGCAACATGTTATAAAGACGTTCAAGTAAGAATTTATGATGATGAAGGCGAAAAGATTGCAGAATCAATGACATACATAGAATACAATCAAGGAGACACTATACCTGTTTATATTGAATATCGTATGACAGAAAATACTGAGACAACCGAAAAATCAAACCACTGTGCTTACGAGTATGGCTGTTGGGAAAATTATGAAACATTTGATAATGTTTATTATGGAATAAGTTATCAATTCGGTGACACAATGTATGATACGATTGTGTTCGCTGAAACAGATAAATCTACTTTCACAGAAGAAACATTAACGAGTTCAATGTGCATGGATCCATATGGATGTTACGTTGATGAGGTTATCTATATTATAGAAGATGATCTTGGAAATATAGTCTATGAGTTCAATGAATATGCTTATGTTGAATATGGATATCGTGCCCCATTCAAAGTAACTGCAACACTCAGTGATATTACTATTTTCAATGAAAAAGTTTCAACACAAGAAATTGCTTTATGTGATGATCCAACATGTCATACAAGTGTTGAAATTGTTAGAAGCGATGGTTCACAAGGATGGGATTACATAGGATGGGCTAATATTACATTTGTCGAAGGCGAACAATTGATATCAAGGATTATTTTGGGTGAAGATCAAGAACCAACTTCAGTTGTAGATCATCAAGTTTGTAACTTAGATGAGGGCTGTATCCAGTACACAAATAACTTTACAATACTTGATGAAGAAGGAAATGAATTACAAATTGAAGATCAAATGTATTACTCACTACCCGTCTATTTTGCCAAAGGTGAAAATTTGCCTGTTGATTCCAACTTTGATGTAACATTTACAATGAGTAATACAGAGTATATTATGAGTCGTTTAAATGTTTATGATTTCATTAATAATTTAAATGATGTGGTCATATTAGATACTAATCTATACTTAATTGAAAGATCTTCATGGACACAAGGACAAGACAACGTTATTCTTACTTATGATGAAATAAATAATCGCTATTTAGCAATGTACACAAATCTTTCAGCTGTTACAGAAATCACTAAACTAGGAGATAGTTATGTTGCTATTAACGATGATGAAACAGCGATATATAAGTTTGAATACAATGTTGAATTATCAGATAATAACTATTATTACTTCGATGTTGCTAATATGACAGAAGGGCTACAAATTAATGGTGTTAATGATTTAATTATTGACTATGATGGTTCGATCTATTTCAAAGGTATAGATAATTTCATTCACGATATTACAGGATCAATTTCTGAAACTGGCGTAGTTACCATAGATACAAGCTATGTTGAACATGAAATCATTCGTATGCGTCCAATTAACTAGTTACAGAACGGATATTATTATCTAAATCAATTAAAAAGTGTCGAGTGAACGGATGTTCATTAGACACTTTTTTTATTATAAATATTTAGATTTTTATCCACAAAATTTCTCTTTCGAGTTCTTGATGGCTAATCAGTTGATGTGATATATCATCAATGAATGATGGATTATCATCAAGTAACACAATTTTGTATTTTACAGTAGAAAGAAAGCTTTTATCAATAATATTTGCTTTATTCTCAAAATAATGATCCATATGATTGATTAAGGAATATTCAAACTCTATTGTATATGAAGGGACTTGTTTTTTGTAATATAGTTTGACTCTTTTTAAAGCTTCTGAGGTTGCTTTTGTATAGGCTCTAACTAATCCACCGCTTCCGAGCTTAATACCCCCAAAATAGCGTACAATAACACAAAGTATGTTTGATATATCATGATGCTTTAAAACTTCTAAAATAGGAATTCCAGCCGTTCTTGAGGGTTCTCCATCATCGCTTGCAGTAACATGTTCCATCTTTTCGCCAAATATAGATGCACTGCAATAATGATTGGCTTTAGGATAAGATTGTTTTGCATCTTCTAACAAAGTGGGGATTTCACCCTGATTATTAAGAGGATATACAAGTGCAATAAATAGAGATTTATTAATTTCAATTTGATGGATTGTTTTTTCTTTAATATATTTCATAGAATCACCAAATTTAGTATATCACAATGAATGTCATATGAGTTTATGAATTAGCATAACTAAATTGTCTTCTATGATGATTTGAATAAGTTCTAAATCTAATTTGATCTTTTTCATCAGCAATAAATCCATCAAGTATCATTGCGATATAGAATATAGTACTCCTTTTTAGAATTTCACATCACTATGAGTTTATTATCAATTTTATAATTCACTATTATAGATACTTGAGACTACTAAAATATGTTAAGTCTTGGTATAATAGATACGGTGAATAGAATGAGCACAATAAGAACAGCGAAAAAAGTATTATATGAACTTAAAAAAGCAGGGTATGAAGCCTATATTGTTGGTGGTGCCGTTAGGGATCATCTTTTAAAGCAACCTACAACTGATGTTGACATTACTACCAATGCAAAACCTCATCAAGTAGCAAAAATCTTTAAAACAAAGCCAACAGGCTTGAAATATGGAACTGTAACTGCAATTTATGGCGATGAAACATTTGAAATAACTACCTATCGAATTGATGGCGAGTATCTTGATAATAGACACCCAGATGAAGTTGTTTTTTGTGAAACTGTGGAAGAAGATGTAAAAAGAAGAGATTTCACAATCAACGGTATTTTAATGACTGAAAAAGAAGAAATTATTGATTATGTCAATGGTAGAGGTGATCTTCAAATGAAGATTATTAAAACTATTGGAGATCCAGTTGAACGTTTTACTGAAGATGCATTAAGAATGATGAGAGCATTTTATTTTCAATCCAAGTTAGGATTTCAAATTGATAGAGAAACCCGAGATGCAATTACTGAGATGAAAGAAAATTTAAGAAATGTTGCTATGGAACGCATCACGAATGAGATGATTAAAATTCTACAAGGTAGTTACGTCAAAAAAGCACTTAAATCAATAATAACCACAGGTGTTCATCAAGTTCTACCAGGATTAGAAAAAGGTATAAAATATGCTGAACAAATGGATGAAATTCCCTTTGTAGACGCATTTTTCACCCTTTGTTTTACTCTGCATGGATCAGTACCTAGCGACTGGCCATTCTCAAATAAACATAGACATCGTTATGAGACAGCAAGAATGCTAGCTGATCAGCATCAAAGTTTTGATGCACTAACACTTTATACATACGGAATCGATTTGTGCTTGCTAGCTAATCGTGTTAATTATATGCTTAAACGCACGAAAAATCTTAAAACTAAAATAGAATTAGATTATAAGAACTTGCCAATTCAAAGTGATTTAGATTTGAAAATCAGAGCGACTGAGATGATTACATTAACGAATAAAAAAGCCGGTGCATGGGTGAAAAATCTTCAAACTGAAATGGTCATTGAAGTTTTGAATAAACGTTTAAAAAATGAAAAAAATGCTCTTGAACAGTATGTTTTAGAGCATACAAAAGAATAGGAGAATTTGTATGGAATTAAATCCAAATGAAACTTATAAAATGATTGCAAAAGTAGAAAACATCAATCAAGGTGTTCACTTTTGTAACACAACTATTAGAACAGAAAACGGCGAGCATATCAATTTAAAACTTGATTTCGATCAGTTGCCTTTGGTATGCATGGGAAAAGTTTATGAATTTGAAGCTAAAGCCATTGTGAAAATTGAAGATGAACTAGTTCTTAAATGTTTGACGATTACACCTGCTGAGGAGGTATTGTCTGACACTGATTTGGCAAGAGTTTTAGAACATTTTTACGTGTATGCCCCAGTTCCAATGCTTGAAATAAAAAAAGGTATTGAAATATATTTAAATCATATTAAAAATCCGATTCTTTTATCTATTACAAAACAAATTTATAAAGAAAATAAGAATGCATTTTATATGCATCCAGCAGCAACTAAGTTTCATCACGCTTACGTTGGTGGTCTTAGCCACCATACTTTGACTATGTTAAAACTTATTGATCCATTTATCAACATATATCCATATCTTAATAGAGACTTATTATATGCAGGTGTTATCCTACATGATATGTCTAAAATTGGTGAGATTAGTGGTGTCGATGGAGAATACACTAAAGAAGGTTTATTAATTGGACATTTAGTCATGCAGACTGTTGATGTAGATCGTGTAGCAAGAGTTTTAGGCCATCAAGACAGTGAAGAAGTTTTGTTGTTGAAACATATGATTATTTCACATCATGGTCAATTTAATTTTGGTTCTCCTAAAAAACCACAAATTGGTGAGGCATTACTGCTCTGGTTTATCGATACGATCGATTCAAAGTTTACTGTACTTGGCGAAACATTAGAAGATACTGCTGAGGGTACGTTCACTAGCATGGTATCCGTACTTGATAAAATGAGATACTATAAAACAACTATTAAAAACGATAAAGAATAAATCCCATTTGGGATTTTTCTTTTATGATATAATTACACTGAAAACAGTATGTAAAGAAGGTGTATACCATGTGTGGACGATTTACAATTACAGTAACCATGGATGAACTTAAAGAATATTTAAAAGCATATTATGATATTGAAGAAATAGAAAATGAATTTGATATTCCAAGATACAATGTTTCACCCGGTCAAGAAGTAATAACTATCATTAATGATGGAAATAAAAATAGAATTGGTCTTTTAAAGTGGGGATTCGTCCCACCCTTTGCTAAAGATGAGAAGACAAGTTACACAATGATCAATGCAAAAGCAGAAACATTACATGAAAAAATATCCTATAAAGGCTCTTTTGAACATAAACGTTGCGTTATTTTAGCGGATGGATTTTATGAGTGGAAAAAGGAAAAAGATCATAAACAACCAATTCGAATATTAATGAAAGATCATAAGATATTTCCAATTGCAGGATTGTATGCTACTTATCAAAGACAAGATGGATCTAAGTTACATACATGTACATTGATCACAACAGAAGCAAATAAGATGATGTCAAGTATTCATGAAAGAATGCCAGTTATATTAACAGAAGAGCATCGAAAAGTTTGGCTAAATCCTCATAATACTGATATTAAGCAGTTATCTTTATTACTTACTCCCTATGAATCAGATCACATGATATCTTATAAAGTATCAAATATTGTTAATCAAACAAAGAATGATTTAAAAATGTGTATTGAACCTTTGGCATAAAAAAAAGGACTGACTCAGTCCTTTTTCACTATTAATTTTCTAAAATATCAAACCACGAACCATAAAGATCATCATAATTTTGATCGAAATAGCCAGTTGATGAATTCATGTAATCATTTAATTGACGCATATTGATTTCACGAATAGTATTAAATCTTGCCATATCAAGTGAATCTTCAAATTCAACGCCAGCCATTAACTTGAAAATCAATTCACGTTGCATGTACTGTCCTTCGTAACGCGTAAGAACTGGAGTTAAATAGTTATTGATTGAAGTTTGAACTACTGTAGGTACTACAGCACCTTCATCTGTGTTATTTTCAGTGATATAGTACTCAATTTGTGAAGCTGTTAAAATTTCCGAAGTTTCATTATATGCATTGAGGGTTCCATCGCTATTTACGTATTTACCATCTTCATCATCGGCTTCTGAATAGATAGCACTTGATTTTTCTTTAATTGATGTTGCAAGAATTAAATGCCAGCCAAATGCGGATTTCACTTCATCAAGAGCAGATGCAGTAATGACACCTTCATATAAGTCAAGATAAGGTAAGTTTGATGTGTTATCAGCCATTGCTTGAAGTTCATCATGTAATTGTATTGCACGGTCATAGAATACTTCGTCTAATGTAGTTGAGCCAGTAATTAAGTTTGAGGTATTTGTAATTTCACCAGATAAACTTTCATATTTTAGGTAAAATCCTAGTTGACGATATTCTGCCCAAATTTGTTCGATTTGATAATCATATGGAGGTGTAACACTACCAGTTACGATGCGTCCTGAATTGTTGAATTCAGTTGCAATTGCAGATAAACCTGCAGCCATACCAGTATAATTACCAACTTTTGAATAGACAAGTTGAACAAGTTCAGTTAATCCAGCTATGACTTGATCAGCACCAGCTGTACTTAATGTATCTAAATATTCTTGAGGGTCATCTGGAGTTCCATCACCATTCTTATCAAAATAAACTAATAAATGGCTTACGTTAATTGATTTATAATAATCATATTGTAATTCTGCGAGTTGAGCTAGCTTTTCATAAATTGTTTCAGTAGTACTACCGTAATGGGCTTCTACATCATTTAAATATTGTTCTCTAAGATTTGGATAAACAAATAATTGGTTGACAGCTTCAGCATTTGTTCTTGCACCAAATGCAAGAAGTAAGAAATCTTGTCTACCCATGCTTGCTGGATATCCATTTGAAGCGAAATTATCAGCAGAAAATTGTGATATGATATCTTCAAATTGTGATTGATAATCTTCTAAGTCTTCGTCACTTACAACATAATCGGAATTGTTAGCAAGATAAAGGTTTGAACCTAAATCAAGTGCTAGGTTGATACCAAATGTCTTTTCTAATCTTTCATAGAAAGCATCGACAGTAATTTGGATATCTCCAAGTTCAGCAAGGACATCACCGGCTTTATTTTTAGTTGATCCAGAATAGCCATAAGACTGTTCATAGAACGAACGAACAACGCCATCATAAATATTTAATTCAGTTTCATCATAAGCTTCGCTAATCTTTGAAGTAATATAAGCATTCGTTAATTTAGCATCTTTGATTTCAGCTGTAATTTCAGCTTGCAAAGCTAATGATTCAGTTGTATCAGTAAATGCTTCAAGAAGACTGTCATAAACAAGATCTTCATCAGCGCTATCATCGCTTAATTTGAAAACTAAATAACGAGATGTTCCAAAAGTTTGAACTCTTGAAGAATAAGGCATTCCATCGACAGTATCATCAGGATCTGTCATGGATGCTTCTGATAAAAGAGTTGTATAAATGTGACTTCTTAGGCTAGTATTGATTGCAGTAAGATCATCATAAGTATAATTTGAGGTGAATTCACTTCCAAGAGTTCCAACAATTGATCCATCAACTGCGATTTCTACTTGTGAAGCTGGATTTAGTACATTATAGATGTCAACGAATTCAGCTTTAACTTGTGCAGTAGTTAATGCTTCATCACTTAAACCATCAGAACGGTTTGTGCTAATAACATATGATTTGTAGTAATTTTCATAATCTGAAACACTAATATTGGCACGTTCTTCAAAATCGTCTCCGAGTTTTCCTAAAATGCCCAATGTCTCTAGAATATCTTTCACGTGTTTATAACCTGATTGTGGGGTTTCATCAGTTAAATCAATGTAACCTGTTTCTCCTGGTAATATACGAATATCAGGAATTTTATACCATAAACCTTTTGAATCAGCTTTAAGTCCCATCATATATAATGCAGCATTTGCTTCATTTAAATTGATGAATCTGATGACTAGAGCTTCAACATCATAATGATCTAGATAGTTATCTTGATAATATGTTAGAACATCTTCAGGACCTATAAAATCAGTTGTTGTAGCATCAATAACTGCTGCGTCCAATATTTGTTGTGCAAAATATCTTTGTGCTAAATTTAAACTGTATCTTTTTTCAATTAGAGAAATACTTGAATAACCACTATATGCATTATCTTGTGTTGCTCCTAGATTTTCAAGATCTGCAATAACTTGATCGATATCAATTGTATTATCAAGCAAATATAGAGAATCAGCGTAAGCTTCGATATCTCTTGACCATATGTCAGGAGAATCTGTATATAATTCATCTAAATTGTCAGTATCTGAAGTTCCGTGTATTGCGCTATTCACGGTTTCATCTAAAAATGCATTTAATTCTTCATCACCGCTAGCCAATAATTGAGCAATAGTTGATAATTCATCAGCATATACTTGCTCATGAATCATTGCAGATAATATTGAAGCTCCTTGGAGACGTAATTGATCGTATAAACTCTTTTCTGTAACTGTTTCATCACCAACTGTCATATAAGTAGCATCAGTGATGCTGCCATAAGGTACGGCCTCAGTATTGTTACATGCAGCTAATGTAAGTAAACTCGCAGATATTAGCACAAATACAGCAAGTTTCCTTAAATTTTTAATTTGATTCATTGTGTTCACTCCTTCAGTGTATTTCATACAAGCAAATATAATATAGCATTTTTTAGGGGGTAATGCAACCTCTTTCATTTTATTTGATAATATCACATATTTATATGTTATCATGAAAGAAGGTGATACAGTGGAAGTTTTTATTTTAGCCAGCGGATCAAAAGGGAATATGGCCTACTTAAAAGTAGGCGATATTAAGATCTTTATTGATGCGGGAATAAGTTACCAAAAAGTGAAAAATAAAATGCAAGCATATGGAGAAAATCTATATGATGTGAAAACTCTCATAATAACTCATGAGCATCATGATCATATCATGGGATTAAAAATGCTACTTAAGCATGCAGCAATTGAGGATATATATCTGACAAAAGGAACGTATAATGCGCTGCCAGTCGAAGTGGTTGCGCTTTTTGAACGTACCCACTTTGTAGAGGCTGATCAAATTTTTGAAGTTGCAAATGAAATTCAGATTACACCCTTTATGTTATCACATGATGCAGCTGAACCAGTTGGTTATGTGGTTCAAAATCAGGATAAAAAAATGGTTGTTTTAACCGATACAGGGTATGTTGATCAAGGGTATCACGAGTTATTAAGTAATGCTGATTTATACATAATGGAATCTAACCATCATCCTACACAACTCATGCAATCTCCACGTCCATTTTTATTAAAAAAGAGAATTTTAGGTGAACGTGGGCATTTATCAAATGATGACGCAGCTTGGTTAATGAATTTATTTGTGAAAGACAAACCGAGCAAATGGGTTGTAGCTCATATATCGGAAGATTGTAATACACAGCTTGATATTGAAGAATCTATTGTGAAAAATTTTGATGACCCAACAAAAATTGAGGTTTTTTATGCAAATCAAGAGGGTCTGCCGGGTATTAAATTATGATTAAAATTATCGTCGTTGGTAAGTTAAATCAAAAATATTTGAATCAAGGTATCATTTATTATCAAAAACAACTTCCTGTTAAGCTTGAATGGATAGAAGTATCAGATGAAGCATCTATTCAAGGCATTGAAATTGAGGGAGAAAGAATATTAGGAAAAATTAAAGATTCTGATGTTGTCATCGCTTGTGCAATTCAAGGTAAAATGATAGATAGTGAATCATTGGCTCAAATGATTGATGAAAAAACTACATATCATCAAGGAGATTTGGTGTTTATTATTGGTGGTTCATATGGTTTAAGTAATAAGGTCATTGAAAGGTCAAATCATCAAATATCATTTTCAAGAATGACATTTCCACATCAGCTAATGAGACTTATTTTGATTGAACAAATTTATCGGGGATATATGATTTTAAAGCATCATCCCTACCATAAGTGAGGTTTATTGTAATGAAATATATATTTTGGGATTTTAATGGAACGGTCTTGGATGACGCATATTTATGTTTCGAGATTTTAAATGAGATGCTAATTGAAGAAGATAGACCAATAGTAAGTTTTGAAGAATATTTAATGATTTTTGATTTTCCTGTTGAAGCATATTATGCTAAAGTCTATGATCTGGAAAAAACGAGTTTTGAAATATTAGCACATAGATTTATTGAAAGATATCAGCCTAGAAGCTTAAAGTTACAATTGCATCATGGAGTGATTGATGCGATTAAACATTTTGAAAAAAAAGGTTTTATAAATATCATGCTTTCTGCATCTGAAATCAATAATTTGCATCGACAATTAGAGCATTTTAAGATAAAAAATTTATTCAAACATATTTTAGGGACCTCGGATGTTTATGCCAAAAGCAAAGTTGATGTAGCAAAAAGGTTTATTGAAGAAAATAAAATTGATCCTAAAGACATTATGATGGTTGGTGACACACTTCATGATGTTGAAGTTGCAGAAGAACTTGGATGTGAAATTATTTTATTTACTAAAGGCCACCAACATAAAGATAGATTAAACAAATATAAATCAATTGATGAGATAAAAGAACTGTATCAAATTTTATAAAAAAAGGCATTCTATACCTTAGATAATGCATACCATAAGGTATGTTTTTTTTAGTGTGGAATATTAGAAAATATGCACCTAAATTGAGTAAAAATCAACAATGAATTTATGGTTGTTACTATGTGAGTTAGTCCTTAAGATAAGTATCATAAATCCGCAATAGAAAAGGTCTTAATGGTCTTAATAGTGCCCATAGACGAACTTTTTTTAGATATTTTTTATCGTGAGAATCAGTTTTTATCTTATCGGTTTGGAAGGATTTAACCACCCCAAACACGAATAATTTATTTACATATTCGAATTGAGTATTAGCATCTCCACAAATGATGAGGTCGTTTTCTTTGATTTGTAAAATGCGGTGCAAAATGTATTTATTTTGAGAGTAGTACAAAACTACGTCGTACTGTTGTAATGGTTCGATAGGATTAACTAAAGTAACTATTGTTTTTCGATGTTGAAAAAAAGGCCGCATACTTGTTCCGTAAACATTTAAAGTCACTTCACGGTTATTTTCTAATAATTCCCTAGTGAGAGACATAAATTCATCACTTAAAATATTTTCTTGTATCATTTGTCTACATTATTTTCACTGTGCAATTTTAGAAATGTATTTGTTTCCTTATTTTTTTTTATAAATGATTTCCTATAGTAAGCAACTTCTATTTGGATAAGTTTTAATTGTTTTTTTAGAGTGATACTAGAGCGAGCTATCATAAAATCCCTCTATATAATTTTATATATAATTAATTATGAATAGGCAACTATTCAAAGAAATTATACCATAAAATTAAAACAACAGTCATTAGACAACAGAAAATTATATTGCAAAATTATTCAAATTTATGACTGATGAAACACATCTTATTGCATCGTAGAGGAATATATCGAGTGGTTAGATTTCTAAAACTGACAATATCTAATAGGTATAAGACGAAAAGTATGATAAGATACAAGTAACAACCGATAACTTATATAACCAATATATAGTTATTACCATTTTGATAAAAATATTATATTAGGGAGAGAGTAAAATGAGTAAAATTGCTATTTTAACTTGTAGTAATGCTGGTTTAGATTATTTGGATTACCCCAAAGATATCATTATTTTAAGATCAGCTATACATTTTGGAACTGATGAGACATATGATGATTTTGTTGATATGGATGCCAAAACTTTTTATGAAAGAATCGCAAAAAATCCGAATGATATTCCCAAGACTTCATATGTTTCCATAGGCAAAATGATGGAGTATTTTGAACAATTAGAAAGCGAAGGTTATGATGAGGCTTTAGTTATCACGATTTCATCACAACTTAGTGGACTATTCGAGGCGGTAAAAAGAATCGCATCTGAAGTAAAAATCAAAGTAACTGCTTTTGATTCATTAACACTTGCTTACGGTGAGGCTTATATGGTCTTAGAAGCTCACAAATTAGCTACAAAAGGGAAATCAATGAATGAAATTGTGAAGCATCTAGAGAAGATTAGAGACAATGATCGCATTTATTTTGCCGTTGATACATTACTTTACCTTGTTAAAAATGGACGCTTATCTAAACTTCAAGGAACACTTGGAACTATGTTGCAACTTAAACCTTTACTTGTATTAGGTGATGATGGGAAAGTCACATCTTTAGAAAAGATTAGAACGACTCATAAAGCTCAAGTTCGTGTATTAGAAAAGTATATAGAAGATACAAAGGATTTAAATGTGTTGACATATATCGCTCATGCACACAATGAAGAAGCTGCAAAATGGTTTAAAGATGAAATTCAAAAAGTGTATCCAAAACGTGAAGTGGTGGTAGCGTATTTGACACCAGTTGTTGGAGCTCACACTGGTCCTAAGGGTATCGGAGTAGGATATATTAAATTAGATTAATGAATAAAACCAGTCATAATAAATTGA
>JAFGTI010000045.1 GCA_016934175.1 Acholeplasmataceae bacterium
ATACACTTTTTTATTTATTAAATAAAATATAGAACCGACATGCTTTATTCCATCTTGTATTTATGCTACAATGATAGGAGGAGATGATAATAATGTCTATTAATTTTAAAGAAGAAGTGATGAAAAGAAAAGAAGATTTAATTCAAGACTTAACTAGAATTATAAAAATTAATTCTGAACTAACAACTTTTGATCCAAATAGAAAGTCTGCACCTTTTGGTGAAGGGATTAGAGAAGCTTTTGAAACAATGCTTGAAATTGGTAAAAGAGATGGATTTGAAATTGTTAATTTAGATGGTTATGCTGGCCATATTGAATATGGGAAACAAAAAGATTTCGTCGGTATGATTGGACATATGGATGTTGTTCCTGCTGGAAATGATTGGACTTATGATCCATATGGAGCAGAAATTCATGAAGGAAAAATGTATGGTAGAGGAACGGAAGACGATAAAGGACCAACAATAGCTGCCTACTATGCACTGAAGATTTTAAAAGAATTAAAGGTACCTTTATCAAAAAGAATAAAACTTATTCTTGGAAACGATGAAGAAACTTCATGGAAATGTGTTAGACATTATTTTAGTGTATATCCAGAAGCTCCAGTATCTGGATTTATTCCTGATGCTGATTTCCCTTTGATTTATGCTGAAAAAGGTATCTCTAGAATATTAGTTCAAGGCAAAATTGATTCTATAGATTTAATTTCAATTAGTGGTGGATTTAGAGACAATATGGTTCCTGATTATGCATCAGCCGTTTTAAATAATTCACATGATTATGAGACATTATTTAATCAATTTTTGAAAAATAAAAAATATGAAGGCAATGTCGTTAAATCTAATAAAGACATCACGATTAAAGTTGTAGGAAAGAGTGCTCACGGATCGACACCTGAATTTGGTGAAAATGCAATTGATCGTTTGTTTGAATTTTTAATTGAACAAAAAATACAATCTCCACTTATAAAACTTGTTGATCAGCTATTGATTCATGATATTCACGGAAAAAAACTAGGTATTTATTATCATGATGAAGAAATGGGCAATTTGACAAATAATTTTGGCGTAATTAGTACTGAGAATGGTTCATATACAATTAAATTAAATTTAAGATATCCTAATGGAATTAAATTTGATGAAATAGTTAAAAAACTGGAAGAAGTATTTGCAAAATATGATGCTACTGTTAAAGTTGATTCTCACCAGAAATTACTTTATAAAGATCCTAAGTCTCCTCTCGTACAGACATTGATGGGTGTCTATAAGAAACATACAAATGATGAAAATGCTAAACCAATTAATATTGGTGGTGGAACATTCGCTAGAGCAATGCCAAACTGTGTTGCTTTTGGTCCTCATTTTTTAAATAAACCTACATATATTCATCAAAAAAATGAATTTATTGATCTTGATGACTTATTACTTGCAACGATAATATATACTGAAGCTTTATATGAACTCGCAAAATAGTGATTGGAGAAAACCATGAAACCATATCTTGAATTATGTCGACATGTCATGCAACATGGGAGTTTTAAAATGGATAGAACTGGCACCGGAACTAAGAGTGTTTTCGGTTATCAAATGCGTTTTGATTTGAGTCAGGGGTTTCCTTTATTAACAACAAAAAAGGTACATTTAAAGTCTATTATCCATGAACTTTTATGGTTTATAAATGGTGACACTAATATTAAATATTTGGTAGATCACGATGTTAAAATATGGAATGATTGGCCTTATAAAGCGTTTAAAGAAAGTGATGCATATCACAATGAATCAATGATTGAGTTTGTAAATAGAATTAAAAATGATTCTCAGTTCGCAGTTCAGTTTGGTGAACTGGGACCGGTTTATGGAGCACAATGGCGTAATTTTAATGGTGTTGATCAACTGCAATTTATTCTTGATGAAATCAATAATAATCCTGACTCAAGACGTATGATATTGAGTGCTTGGAATCCTGCAGAAATTAAAAATATGGCACTTCCTCCATGTCATACTCTCATTCAATTTTATGTTAGGGATCATAAATTGAGCTTACAATTATATCAACGAAGTGCTGATATATTTTTAGGCGTTCCTTTTAACATTGCATCATATGCATTATTATTAATGATGGTAGCGCAAGTATCTAATTTAGAGGTTGGAGAATTTATTCATACTTTGGGTGATGCTCATATTTACTCTAATCATTTCGAACAAATTGAGCTTCAATTATCAAGAGAACCCAGGGCACTCCCACAAATGAAAATTAATCAGCATGTCAAGTCTTTATTTGACTTTAAATTTGAAGATTTTGAGTTGGTCAATTACAATCCTTATGCTGGGATTAAAGGTAAGGTGGCTGTATGATTTCGATGATATGGGCTATGGATGAGAATTGGTTGATTGGTAAAGATAATAAATTACCATGGCATTATCCTAGTGATCTAAAATATTTCAAAGATCAAACAAAAGATCAATCAGTTTTGATGGGTGAGATGACTTACCAATCTTTGAAATCTTATTATGTAAAAAAGCCATTACCTTTTAAAAAGGTTTATGTGGCGAATGTTGAAGATAAAATTTATTCAGATGCTATTCATGTTAAAGATCTATTTACCTTTTTAAATAGCACTAAAGAGGATATAATGATTATCGGTGGAAAAACTATTTATAAACTTTGTTTACCTTACGCAAATAAACTTTATATTACTTATATACTTAAGACACACGAAGGAAATGTTTTCTTTCCAAAGTTTGATTTGAATCAATTTAACTTAACTAACTATCGGACAGATGAAGGACTTATATTTGCTGTCTATGAAAGGGATGCTTTATGATTTCATTTATTTTCATTTTTGTGTGGATATCAAGTACATATCTTTTATCAATTTGGGTAGATAACCTATACTTAATCCCTGTATGGTTTATCCTTTCTTACTTTGTAGCTATTTTCAGTATGATCTTATTTCTTTTTGTGAATTTACCGATTATGAAATGGACTAAGGTTACGAATAGATATAAAATTTATGCAACAAGAAGTATTGCTACTTGTATGAATCATTTTGTTTTACGATTAAGAATTTCAGTTGAAGGATTGGAAAATGTACCCAAATCAGGACCTCTTACAATCTATGCAAATCATAAATCGTATACTGATCCATTTATTATTATGGAAATCCTTAAACATCCTGCAACTTTTACACCGAAAATGAGTATCTTTAAGATTCCACTTATTGGTAAATGGTTGAAATATTTAGGTGCGTTTCCGATTGATCGTTCGAGTAATCGAAATACAGCAAGAGCAATGGTTGATGCAATTCGAGTCGTAAAAAGCGGTATGGGTATGATTATTTTTCCTGAAGGTGGAATTAAAGACAGAAATGATGAAAAAATGGTTGCTGCTCGTGCAGGAGCATATCGTGTAACTATGAAAGCTCAAGCTGATATGTTACCTATTAGTCTTCAAGGAACAACGAGTGTGAAGTATCGTGCACCTTTCAGATCCACCAAAATAAAAGTTGTCATTCACCCTGTAGTAAAATATGATGATGTTAAACATATGTCAACTTTTGAAATCGCTGATAAAATGTTCCATATTATTAATAATCATTTGGAAAATTAAGAAAAATTTCATTTAACCAGTTCCTGGAGCTGGTTTTGTTTTTTCTCTAATTAAATTAGGTTTATTATTAAAAATAAAGTATAATGAGAATATCAAAAATATTTCTACTGCTATGCCATCCTCCATATCCTATCCAAAAATTAAAACTAAGTTTTGAAAGGAAATGATCATGACACAACAGATACTTTATAAATTAAGGCGTTACTATTTAGTATTATTCTTTACCATCGTATTTATATTTATCTTATTATTGGAACCATTGCCTATTATGATTTCAAAGTATAGGCACATCTTAACAAGCAGCTCTATTCTCTTATCGGATTATTTATTTATCGGCGGTTTAGCTGCAACACTTTTTAATGTGGCACTCACAATATTAGTTAATATAGTATTATTGAAATGGATGAAAATTCAAATAAACGGACCAATTTTTGCCTGCTTACTTACAATAGCGGGTTTTGCTTTTTTTGGAAAGAATCTTTATAATGCATTACCCCTTTATCTTGGGGTATTTTTATATTGTAAAGTTACAAAATCATCATGTAAAGATCATATTTTTGTTTTTTTACTATCTTCAGGTATTTCTCCTGTAACCAGTTTTTTAATATTTGGTGCAGGTTTTTCTCTACCTTTAGGTATAACATTAGGTGTTATATCTGGCGTAATTATTGGTTTTATACTACCGGCCTTCAATTCGTTTTCAATGAAGTTTCATCAAGGTTATAATTTGTATAATACCGGATTTTCGATGGGTGTTATTTCGATGATTTTAACAGGTATATTGACTTCATTCGGCGTTACTATCAGTAGACCTTCAGAACTGAACAATGAATATCATAAACTTTTATTTATTTTTGTTCTTGTAATTTCAATATTAGCAATTATTGTTTCATTTGTAGAAAATAGACATGTCATAAAAAAATACCCGAATATTTTTAAGTCATCAGGTAGATTAATTTCAGATTTTCCAACACAATTTGGTCAAGATGTTAGCTTACTAAACATAGGTTTCATGGGACTTATTAGTTTAGGAGTCATCTATTTTTCAGGCATTCAGATTAATGGACCTGTTATGGGGGCAATTTTAACGATCCTTGGGTTTTCAGTTTTTGGTAAGCATCCACTCAATAGTTTGCCAGTTATTATAGGAGCCATTCTTGCTATTGAACTTACACCGTTAACCTGGACTATTGGTTCAACACTATCAGTATTATTTGTTACAGGTTTGGCACCATTAGCAGGTCAATTTGGGATATTAGCTGGGCTTCTTGCAGGTTTTATTCATGTCTTAATTACTCCGTTGGCACTCAACTTCCAAGGTGGTTTTGATCTATATAATAATGGTTTTGCTGCTGGTTTTGTGGCAGCACTTTTAGCACCAATCTATAGTGTTTTATTGAAATCAAGAGATAATGAAGTGAAATGGAACAGATTCTTACCACTCAAAACAAATAAAGATAGAGTGCATGCTAATGATAGTTAGATGATTTCAATCGAAGTTTCATTCACTTTGAAATAAAATATATCTGTATTATGAATTAAATCTGTGAATTTGTATTTATCAGGATTGATGTAAACTTTAAGTGCTTTGATGACATGAGAATGAGCAATAAGTAAAACTTTTTGATCAGCTAATTTTTGTCTCAAATTGTAAATTTCTTTTACAACTCGTTTAATAAGAAGTAAGTCATCTTCATAGCCTTCAAAAGTATAACCTTTTTGTCTAACTAGTGGCATTGCTTCATCAACTGGTTGGCCATCTAAGTGAAAAAAATCTCGTTCGAGCAAACGCTGCTCAATACGGATAGGTTTATGATAATCAAGAGCCTTTGAAATAATATAAGCAGTTTCTATAGCTCGTGATAAGGGAGATGATGCAATTACATCAAAACTCTCCTTTTTCTTTGCAAGCATTTTACCAAGAGTTAATGCTTGTTTTCTTCCAACGCTATTTAAGGGAATATTAACTCTACCTTGAACAATCCCGTTCGCATTATAAAAGGTTTGCCCATGTCTAACTATTGCTAAAATCATTAAATACCTCTATTCATCTTTCTCATTATAACATAATGAGCTTTATTTATGATACAATAAAAACAAGGAGGCGAAGTGATATGCATATCGTAGATTTAATCGCCAAAAAGCGTGATGGAAACAGTTTAACAAAAGATGAAATTGAATTTATAATTGAAGGTTATACAAAAGGCAAAATACCTGATTATCAGATAAGTGCTCTTTTGATGGCAATATATTTCCAAGGAATGAATGATGAGGAATCTACTTTTTTAGCTTTATCAATGAGAGATTCGGGAGATTCTATCGATTTAAGTGAAATACCAGGAGTAAAAGTAGATAAACATTCAACAGGTGGTGTTGGTGATAAAGTAACTTTAATTTTAGGACCGCTACTGGCTAGCCTGGGTGTTAAATTTGCAAAAATGAGTGGTCGAGGATTAGGGCACACTGGTGGAACAATTGATAAACTTGAAAGTATACCTGGTTATCAAGTGGTTTTAGATGTAAATGATTTCATACAACAGGTAAAGGATATAGGGATTGCAATCGTAGGACAAAGTGGAGATGTTGCTCCAGCTGATAAAAAACTTTATGCACTTCGCGATGTAACTGCGACTGTAGATTGTATTCCACTGATTGCTGGAAGTATTATGTCAAAAAAACTTGCAAGTGGTGCTGATGCAATAGTTTTAGATGTGAAAGTTGGACACGGTGCATTTATGAAAACCGAAGCTGAAGCTGTTGAACTAGCACAACTTATGGTTGGTATCGGCAAACTTGCCGGTAAAAAAGTAACAGCAATTCTAACAGGAATGGATGAACCTTTAGGTCATAAAATAGGTAATGCTTTAGAAGTATATGAAGCGATTGAAACTTTGAATGGTGAAGGTCCGAAAGATTTAGTTGATGTCACCGTTGAAATTGGAGCACATCTTTTAATTGATGCTCAAATAGAAACTGATTTTGAAAATGCTAAAATTAGATTACATGAAGCACTTCAAAATGGTATGGCATATAAGAAATTTCTTGAACTCGTTGAAGCACAAGGTGGAGATGTCTCAAGTCTTGATGACCCCAGTTTATTACTATCTAAAAAACTTATTGAAGTTGTCTCTGA
>JAFGTI010000046.1 GCA_016934175.1 Acholeplasmataceae bacterium
GGTGTATTTTTTGGTGGAGTTGATGCGTGACCGCCTTGTGAGATAGCTGTGATTTTTAGATTCATAAATCCTTTTTCTGCAATACCAATTACGGCAACTTTATTCTTAACTCCAGGGAACATATTACTCACAATTGCTCCACCCTCATCAAGGACCATATAAGGTTTTATACTATTATCCTTGAAGTATTTTACGATTGCTGGTGCTGAAGGTCCATATATCTCTTCATCGCCCGAGAAAGCCAAATAAAGGTCATTCTTAAATTGCTTTCCATTACTTAGAGCGAACTCAACAGATTCCATGACGGCATTTAAACTACTCTTCGTATCTAAGGCTCCACGTCCATAAACAGTCTGTTCATTAATTCGACCACTAAACGGGTCTTCTTGCCATCCATCTGTCGTAGGAACCACATCATAATGCGACATAAAGACAACAGGGTTTTCATTTGATTTACCTTTAATATGGAAAAGTACTCCAGCCTGATGTTCGCTATATTCAGCATGTTCAGTTATCAAGGGATAACGTTCTTTTAAAAACAATCTAAATGCTTTAAATTCATCTTGATTAACAAAGGATGAATCAAGATTTGACACTGTCTTAAATTGAATCATTTTTGATAAAGATTCTACAACTCTTTTCTCATCAATTTCATGTCTTTTGCGCATCTCAGGAGTAACAATAGGTTTATATTTAACAGTTCTTATAATGATGATAATGATGATCACACATGGAATAATGAGGAGTGCATACCATTCCATTATTCAATCATTCCTTTCTTATAAAGAATTCTTGCTACCACTAAAGAAATAACAACGCCGACTGGTACCATAATACCAACAAGTCCACCACTTCGAGGTACACTTAAGAAGAAGATAACCATAAAGATTACAGGAGTAACTGCAACTTGCCATCTTTTCATAATATAAACAATTCCAAGCGCTCCAAATAAAGCTGGAATGATATTGTCAAATGCTGGTTTCAAAGATTCTGATTCTAAAATAGGAGTTAATGGAATAATCAATAAGGCACCGATAATAATAATTACAGTTGTGATAATACTTGAAGAAGCTACTGCTATTGTAGAAATAACATCACCTTTTTCTGTACCTTTTTCAATGTTTAGGGCATCTTGAGCATTTAAAGCAGCAGGAACTTTCATGTTTGTTAGATTGCCGGTAACAAATGCAAGATAACTACTACCTGTCCCTAACATTGGAGTAAATGTAAAAACTTCAATCGTTGTGACTGGCCAAAAAATAACGGCAGTAGCAATAAATCCAGGTAAAAAGTTTGCAAAAGTTGGCCAAAAACCAGTGATTATACTAATACTTAAAGGGACAGCAATAAATAATGATAAAGCGCCAAGCATCCAAATTCTACCTTCACTATGAAGTTGATCTTGATAAGTCTTATTCATATTATCTTACCCCCAAACTTGCAAATAGAATAGCTAAAGCCATTGCGCTTATCATCGATAGCGGAAGTGCATAATTTTTTAGCCAGTCCCATTTGAATTTTTTCATTAGAAGTCCGAAAATAGTAATCAATACTGCTGATGTCACTAATACTAATATTGCTAAAATGGAAATATAAGGTGTCTCACCTTCGGGAGTTTTTGGTGCGAGCACATAGCCGATAAACGCAGAAATCATACCTATAAATAGAGCATCCATCATTACAGCGTTCCAAGTTGAATCCTTTTTCTTTATATTTTCCATACGCTTGCTAAATTTTTTAAAAAAGAATGGAATGATTAATAAAGGTGGTATACATCCAAATGTCATAACCCATAATGCAGTGATTATCATTTCAGATGTTAATACATCTCCTATTTCCATACCAAATACACCGGTGATGACATTGATTGCAGCTGGTAACTCATATGTTACAGCGCCTAAAGTACCTAATCGCATACCAGCTATCATGGGTCCAAACACTTTACTAAGTGCAACTAAACCAATGAGTATAGCAAATGAAGGAGCGAGACTAAAAATCATTGAAGAAGTAATCGTTTTATTAATCTCCTTTTTTGAAAAACCTAATTCTTTAGCTTTTTTCCTTGATTTAAGCAAAAAAACAGTGGATTGTAAGAGAACATAGGCAAAAACAATGCCTATAATCAGATAAAGCCACCATGAATTTAAAAATGCCATGAAATGCACCTCTTTTTCGTTAGTTTATCTTATTATATAATGAAAATTAAGTAATTTTGAAAAAAGAATAAAAGAAAAAGGCGCGAGCGCCTTAATTATTTTTTAATTACTCTTATTTTTTTAAGTCTAGCAAAATGTGGAAGTCCATCAACTAGTTTAGCTTTGCTTTCTCCTTGGATAAGTGGGAATGCATAATCTAGATAATCTTGAGTCATACCTTTTCCATCAGGTAATATCCATTCTAATGGAACGGTTTGTTCAGCATTAGCTGCTAATTTTAATGGGAGAAGTACATATTTAATCTTATAAGGAAAACTTGAAATACGTTTAAATCCAACCATTTTATCAGTTGTTCCACGGACAGCAGCTTGAACAGCCTTTTTACCTGAATTATAAGCTTCTTCAACATCAATTTTTGATGCTAAGTGTGCTGATGAACGTTGTAATAAACTAAATTCAATAGCTCTAACTTTTACTTTAGTTCTCTTACCCACTTCTTCAGCGAGTACTTGTGCGGTCCCACCTAATTGTGCGTGACCAAATGCATCTTTTTTAAGATCTGCAAATAGTTCAGGGACATATTTGCCGTCTTTGGTTTTCACACCTTCACTCACAGCAACGATACATTTACCTTTTTCAGCAAGTACACGTTGTACGTGAACAAAAAAATCATCGAAATCGAAAGGAATTTCAGGAAGATAAATTAAATCAGGTCCTTGACCTTTTGATTGAGCCAATGAAGCTGCTGCAGTTAACCAACCTGCATTTCTACCCATAATTTCAACGATGGTAACTTGTGGCGCATCATAAACTGTTGCATCATGATAAAGTTCCATCAGTGTAGTTGCAACATATTTTGCTGCACTTGCATATCCTGGAGAATGATCGGTTCCGTTTAAATCATTATCAATTGTCTTAGGCACTCCGATAACATTACAATCATATTCTGATTTTTTAAAGAATTTACTTATTTTATTACAAGTATCCATTGAATCATTTCCGCCATTATAGAAGAAATATCGAATGTTGTATTTTTTAAACACCTCAAGTAGTCTTTGATATTCACTATCATCTACCTTGATATTCTTTAATTTATAACGAACACTACCAATTGCCGATGAAGGAGTATTTTTAAGCAGAAGTAGTTCTTCTGGACTTTCTTGCTTAATATCATAGAAATCTTCATGAAGAATTCCTTTAATGCCATGTACTGCTCCGTATACTTCAGTAATATTTTCTTGCTTAAGTGCTTCGATAAAGACACCTGCTGCACTTGCATTAATGACGCTAGTTGGTCCACCAGATTGTCCTAAAAGTGCTGCTCCTACTAAATTTTTCATATAATCACCATTCTTTTTGTTTTATTTTACCATTTGTTATTTTACCACAAATTCGGTTTATTCAAATCAGAAATAACGATAAAATCGTTTTCATTCGGTAGAAAATGTAATCATGGCGAGTGTATTTCATACATAGTATGTGTTATAATATATGAGGAAGTACGTTTTTTATGTAAGGAGCGTTAAATAATATGAAAATAGGTGTATTGACTTCAGGTGGAGACGCGCCCGGAATGAACGCTGCAATTCGCGCAGTTGTACGTGCTGGGATTTTATATGGCCATAAAATATATGGTATTAAAGATGGTTATGCGGGGCTTATCAATGACGATATGATTTTGTTGACCTCACATAGTGTTTCAGGTATGCTATCAAAAGGTGGCACTTTTTTAGGTACTTCAAGATCATCAGAATTTTTTGAAGAAGCTAGCAGAATAGTTGCAGCAGAAAATCTAAAAAAAAGAGGCATTGAAGCTTTGGTTGCCATCGGTGGAGATGGTACTTATCGTGGAGCAATGGAGATTGCAAAATTAGGTGTTAAAACCATTGGATTGCCTGGCACAATAGATAATGATATTGCAGGTACTGATTTTACGATTGGATTTCATACAGCTGTTGAGACGATTGTTGATGCAATCGATAAATTAAGAGATACTTCTAATTCTCATCAACGATGCAGTATTGTTGAAACCATGGGTAGAAAATGTGGAGATTTAGCATTGTTTGCTGGTATATGTGGAGGAGCTGAATTTATAATCACTCCTGAAAATCCAATGGAAAAAGAATTGATGTTCAAAAGACTTAAAGAACATAAAGAACAAGGTAGAAGACATGCTATTGTTGTAATCACAGAAAAGATAACTGATCCTTTTGCTCTTGCTCAAGAGATTACTGAAAAAGCAGGATTTGCTTCAAGAGCAACTGTCTTGGGTTATATTCAGCGCGGAGGTTCTCCATGTCCTGAAGATCGTATTTTAGGATCTAGAATGGGTACTTATGCAGTTGAACTACTTAATGATGGTATATATGGCGTATGTGTAGGTGTAAGAGATTCAAGAATGGTTTATTTACCATTCGCTAATGTTGTAGGTCAAAGCAGACCTAAAAATGAGATGTATAAATTGGTTAAAAAAGTTTCATAATGAAATTTTGATAAATAAATTTTGTAAAAAGAAAGGAAATTACAAATGGCTAAATATGTTTATTTGTTTAAAGAAGGAAACGCTACAATGAAAAACCTTCTTGGTGGTAAAGGTGCGAACTTAGCTGAAATGACTTCGCTAGGCATGCCAGTACCACAAGGGTTTACCGTTACAACAGAAGCTTGTAATGATTATTATGCGAAAAAGAAGGTTGTATCTCAAGAAATCGTTGATCAAATTCACGATGCTTTGGCAGCAACAGAAAAAATCGCAGGAAAGAAATTTGGAGATCCTAAAAATCCATTTTTAGTATCTGTACGTTCTGGCGCTAGAGCATCAATGCCAGGTATGATGGATACAATTCTTAACTTAGGTTTAAATGATGTCTCTGTTAAAGGCTTAGCTGCATTAACAGACAATCCTCGTTTTGCTTATGATTCATATCGTAGATTCATTCAAATGTTTGCTGATGTTGTTATGGATATTGAAAAAGCAAATTTTGAACATCTTTTAGAAGAAATGAAAAAAGCAAGAGGTGTTGAGCTTGATACTGAACTTAATGCTAATGATTTAATTGAATTAGTTGGACAGTTCTTGGTTAAATACGAAGAACTTAAGGGTGAAGCATTCCCTCAAGATCCAAAAGTACAATTAATTGAAGCTGTAACTGCTGTATTTAGATCATGGGATAACCCACGTGCAAATACATATCGCAGAATGAATCATATTCCTTATGAATGGGGAACAGCAGTCAGTGTCCAAAGCATGGTTTTTGGTAACATGGGTGAAGATTCTGGTACAGGTGTTGCCTTTACACGTAATCCATCTGATGGAACTAAAGAACTTTATGGAGAATATTTATTTAACGCACAAGGTGAAGATGTTGTTGCGGGTATTCGTACTCCAAAACCAATTTCTGAACTTGAATCAGATAATCCAAAACTCTATAATGAATTTAATGAAATTGCAAGAAAATTAGAAGCTCATTATCGTGATATGCAAGATATGGAATTTACGATTGAACGTGGCAAGTTATATATGCTTCAAACACGTAATGGTAAACGTACAGCGCAAGCAGCTTTAAAGATTGCTATTGATCTTGTTGAAGAAGGCGTATTGACTGAACAAGAAGCAGTTCTAAAAGTTGAACCTGCACAATTAGATTCATTACTTCATCCACAATTCAATCCTGCAGCTTTAAAAGAAGCTAAAGTGATTGCTACTGGATTAAATGCATCACCTGGTGCAGCTACTGGACGTGTAGTATTTACTGCAGACAGAGCAAGAGAAATGAAAGCTCTTGATGGTCTTCCTGTTGTTCTTGTTCGTCAAGAAACATCTCCAGAAGATATTGAAGGTATGATTGTTTCATCAGGTATTTTAACATCACGTGGTGGTATGACATCGCATGCTGCAGTTGTTGCTCGTGGTATGGGTAGATGCTGTGTAGCTGGTGTTGGAGCTGTTCACGTTGATGAAAAGAATAAAGAATTTGAAGTCAATGGAGAAATCTATAAAGAAGGCGACTGGATTTCTTTAGACGGTTCTACTGGTAAAGTTTACGGCCAAAAAGTTGAAACTCAAGATGCTACAGTATCAGGAGATTTCGGTAAACTTATGGCTTGGGCTGATAAATTTAGAGCACTAGATGTTCGTGCAAACGCTGATAATCCAAGAGATGCTAAAGTAGCTTATAACTATGGTGCTCAAGGTATTGGATTATGCCGTACTGAACATATGTTCTTTGAAGCTGATAGAATTTCTGCAGTAAGAGAAATGATTGTAGCTAAGAATGTTGAAGAAAGAACGAAAGCATTAGCTAAATTACTTCCAATGCAAAGAGAAGACTTTATTGGATTATATAAAGAAATGAAAGGTTATGCTGTAACTATTCGTTACTTAGACCCACCACTACATGAATTTGTTCCAACCGAAAAAGATGATATCGTAGCACTTGCTAAAGATATGGGTTTAACTTATGAAGTTTTACAAAAGACTATTGATGAACTTCATGAAACAAATCCAATGCTTGGACACCGTGGTGTTCGTTTAAGTGTTACTTATCCAGAAATTGCAAAAATGCAAACTCAAGCTGTTATTGAAGCTGCAATTGCAGTGAATAAAGAAGGAATGAGTGTTGTTCCAGAAATCATGATCCCACTTGTTGGAGAATTGAAAGAACTTCAGTATGTAAAAGCAGTGGTTGTTGAAACAGCTGATCGTATCATTAAAGAAGCTGGCGTTGACCTTAAATACTATGTTGGAACAATGATTGAAATTCCAAGAGCTGCATTAATGGCTGATGAAATTGCTAAAGATGCTGAATTCTTCAGTTTTGGAACGAATGATTTAACACAAATGACATTTGGTTTTTCAAGAGATGATGCTGGTAAATTCTTAGCTGATTATTATACTAAGAAGATTTTTGCGAGTGATCCATTTGCACATATCGATCAACTTGGTGTTGGTAAGTTGATGAAGATGGCAGTTGAACTTGGTAGACAAACAAGACCAGATATTAAACTTGGAATATGTGGAGAACATGGTGGAGATCCAATCTCTGTTGAGTTCTGTCATAATATTGGTTTATCTTATGTTTCATGTTCACCATTCAGAGTCCCTATTGCGAGACTTGCTGCTGCACATGCAAATATTAAAAATCCAAGAAAATAAAAGTTAATCTAAAAACATATGAGCAATTTGCGCATATGTTTTTTTATTATAGATAGAAGAAAGGAAAATAACATGAACATTAAAAAAATAATAGCTTCATATATGATAATTGTTGGTATCGGAATTATTGGATTATGGATTATGTTGTTTGCAACAGATCAAATTCCAGAACTAGAGACTGAACCCATAGCGATTGCGTTTCATATCTTCATTGAAATAGCGATGGGGATTATCAGTTTCATTGCTGGTTTGTCTTTGCTTAAGAATTATAAATATCAAAAAGAATTAATTATTTTTGCTAATGGAATGATTTGTTATTCGGTAATCAATTCTAGTGGATATTATGGAGATTTGAAACAATACTCAATGATCTTGATGTTTTTCGTTATTTTATTATTTTCTTTGAGCTGTGTATTTTTGATCATCAAAACAAATAAATAATATAAAATTAACCAATTAAATTTAACATTTGCCCAATGATTTTTATAGTTGGGCTTTTTGTGTCACATTAAAAAATTTAGCTCAAAAATAAATTATCGGAAAAAATGTAAATTTGTTGACAAATCAACAAAAATACGGATAATAGAAAGTAGTCATAAATATAAGAGGTGAGGTATGTTTAAATTATTTAAATATTTCAAATGGTATCACTGGATTTTCATTCTTTTCATAGTAGGGTTTATTTACCTGCAAGTACAACTCGATTTAAAACTTCCTGAATATATTGGAAGTATCATCGTACTGATTGGTACAGGTGTTGAAACTGGGACATCTCAGACTTCACTTATATTAAGAGAAGGCGGAGAAATGTTATTAATCGCCTTAGGCAGTATTGCGCTGACTATAACTGTTAGTTATATTGCTGCAAGACTGGGTACTAAGCTAGCTAATACACTTAGAAGTAAAATATTTCAACAGGTCCAAGGGTTTTCTTCTGAAGAAATCAATAAATTTACAACACCATCTTTGATTACGCGTACGACAAATGATGTACAACAAGTTCAGATGACTACAATTATTATGCTTAGAATGCTTGTTACTGCGCCAATTATGGCAATCTCGGGTATTAATAAGATTACAAACATGAACTCATCAATGTCTTTAGTTGTTATGGCAGGAGTGGTTGCTATTATTACTTTAATAACAATCATCTTTATACTTGTAGGTCCTAAATATGGTAAGATTCAAAAATTAACAGATGATTTAAATCAAGTGACTAGAGAAACACTGACTGGCATCCGTGTTGTTAGGGCACATCACGCAGAAGATGTGCAACAAAATAAATTCGAAGACGTTAATAAGACTATTACCAAGACTAACATATTTGTTAATACTGCAATGAGTTTCATTGGTCCAGGCATGAATATTATTATGTATAGTATGAATTTAGGGTTAGTATTAGTGGGTGCATTATTGATTAGTGATAATCTTTTAGGCGCTAATGCATATGAAGGTATATCGCTTCAAGCTCAATTTACACAATATTCAATGGTTATCCTAATGTCATTTATGATGCTTATCATGCTGTTCATTTTCTTACCAAGAGCATGGGTTTCAGCAAGAAGAGTAAGTGCGGTATTAAACACAAAACCAAAAATTGATGATCGACTAGCAAACGATATTGCGCCATCTGACGATGTCGAAATTGAATTTATTAATGTTTGCTTTAGATATCCCAATGCAGAAGAATGTGTCTTAAAAGATTTGAATTTTAAAGTTAAAAAAGGTGAAACTTTGGCTTTTATTGGATCAACTGGTTCTGGTAAGTCAACAATCGTTCAATTGATTTTAAGATTCTATGAAGTTACTGAAGGACAAATATTGATTAATAAGAAGGATATTAAACATTATAAGCTAAGTGATCTATATAGCTTGATGGGGTATGTTCCTCAACAAGGCATCTTATTTTCAGGAGACGTGATGTCAAATGCAGTATTAGGTAACACCAATGCAACTGAAAAAGAAGTGATGGAAGCTATCGAAATTGCTCAATTTAAGGAGTATATCGATGAATCTGAAGAAGGTCTACATCGTGCAATTGATCAAGGTGGAAACAATGTTTCTGGTGGACAGAAACAAAGACTTGCTATTACCAGAGCACTTGTAAAAAAACCTGCAATCTTTTTATTTGATGATTCATTTAGTGCACTAGATTATAGAACAGACAAATCACTTCGTAATGCACTTAAAAAGGTTACTGACAATGCATTAAAAATCATTATTGGACAACGAATTGGAACCATTATGGATGCTGAACAAATTATTGTATTGGATAAAGGAGAAATTGTTGGAAAAGGAACTCATAAAGAGTTACTTGAAACTTGTAAACCTTATCAAGATATTGCTTTTGCACAACTTTCAAAGGAGGAATTGACTCATGCCTAATGAAGAAAAAAAGTCATCTACTCCGATAAGACGTGGTCCAGGAAGCGGACATGGACCTGCAGGAAGATTTGCTGGTGAAAAACCGAAATCTATGAAAAAAGCATTAAAGCAATTATTGCGATATTTAAAACCTTATAACTTTGCTTTAATTCTTGTTATGATATTTGCTATAGCTGGGGCTGCATTTAGCATCTTTGGACCAGATTTATTAGGAGATATCACAAATGAGGTTCAAAAAGGAATTACTATAAATTCTATGTTTGTGCCTTTAGCTACAAATGTTGATTTTGAGGCTATTTGGAAAATTGTTTATCTTTTAATTGGATTATATATTGCAAGTTATACATTTAACCTAACTCAAGGAATTATCATCACACGAGTGACTCAAAGAATCACTAAAGAAATGCGTTCTAATCTATTTGATAAGATGGATAGATTACCTCTTAAGTATTTTGATAAAACAAGTCATGGTGATACATTATCAAGAATGACTAATGATATTGACACCATTGGTCAAGCGTTAAATGGATCGGTATCAACGCTATTTTCATCAATAACACTGATTATTGGTGTCTTTATTATGATGTTGACAATTAGCTGGCAATTAACATTAGTTGCTGTTGTTATTCTTCCATTAAGTGCATTTATTATGAGTAGAATTATTAAGATATCACAAAAGTACTTTACAGCACAACGTAAAATATTAGGTCATCTGAACGGTCATATCGAAGAATCCTTCTCTGGACAACAAATCATCAAAGCGTTTAATGCTGAGGATCAATCAAATCAAGTGTTCGAAAAGCATAATGAAGAATTATATAGTATGACTTGGAAAAGTCAATTTATTTCAGGGCTTATGATGCCAATCATGGGTTTTGTAGGCAATCTAAGTTATGTAGCAATATCGGTTTTTGGTGGTATTCTTGCTGTTGCTGGTAGTATTCTTATTGGTGATATTGTTTCAATGCTTATGTATGTTAGAACATTTAGCCAACCATTAGGTCAAATCGCTCAAGCAATGACTCAAGCTCAAACTGCATTAGCGGCTTCTGAAAGAGTTTTTGAATTCTTAAATGAAGAAGAAATGGAAGAAGAGATTGAAGCGATATCTATTAATCAGGTTAAAGGAGATGTTGAATTTAGACATGTTAAATTCGGTTACATAGAAGGTAAGGAAATTATACATGATTTAAATGTGAAGATTAAATCAGGTCAAAAAGTAGCCATTGTTGGTCCAACTGGAGCTGGTAAAACAACGATTGTTAATTTATTAATGCGCTTTTACGAAGTTAATTCAGGAGATATCTTAGTTGATGGTATTTCTACAAAGCGTATGTCAAGAAATAGTGTTCATGAACTCTTTGGTATGGTTTTACAAGATACTTGGTTATTTAAAGGATCAATAAAAGATAACTTAATTTATGGTAGAAGAGATGCTACAATGGAAGAAGTTGTAAAAGCTGCGAAGACAGCGAATGTCCATCATTTTATCAAATCGCATCCTTTTGGGTATGAAATGGAACTTGATGAAAATTCTAATATATCACAAGGACAAAAACAATTATTAACTATCGCTAGAGCAATGGTTGCTGATGCACCTATGTTGATTTTAGATGAAGCGACATCAAGTGTTGATGTGCGAACAGAAATTTTAATTCAAGAAGCGATGGATGAACTCATGAAGGGTAGAACAACATTTGTTATTGCCCACCGTTTATCAACGATTAAGAATGCAGATATGATCTTGGTACTAAAAGATGGAAATGTGATTGAAACAGGAAAACATCAAGAATTACTTGATAAAAATGGTTTCTATGCAGATCTATACAATAGCCAATTTGAACCAGCGTAGGTGATGGCGATGAATCACGATATGTCTATGCTTCCCATGCTCTTTTCTGCACTTCAAAAGAAAATGATGGAGCAGCACCAAAAGATAATGGATAAATATCAAATCAGTAAATCACATATGCCATATATCATGATGCTCAAATCAAATAAAGAAGGCATGACTCAACATGAACTCACTGAAAAATCTTTTCTTGATAAAGCCCTAACTTCAAGATCCTTAAGAGAATTATTAGAAAAGGGATATGTAGAAAAAGAAAATACGAGTAAGTATAAAAATAAATTTAGAATTACTGAAAAAGGTTCACAAGTTGCTAGAGCATTTAAAATAGAAGGAGCGAAAGTACATAAGAAAGTATTAGAGGCTCTATCGGATGAAGAGATAGAGCAACTTGGGAAAATAGTATCTAAGATATATGAGGCATTTGAATAATTAAAGTGAAGAATGCGATTTATTTTTGCATTCTTTTTTTTAAAACGTTTTCTTAGATAACTCTTTTTGAAGATAACATTTTATGTTATAATACGATTAGGCTTCATGATATTTATGGACATCTATGATAAGCATCAAAAGATGCTTTTTTAATGAATAAGGGTTTTACATATTTCAGATATAAGGAGATTTGTAATGTATATCTCATTGGGTTCGTTTAGTGACAATTTAATGAATATTTTTGGTGGACTTGCACTGTTTTTATTCGGAATTACACTAATGAGTGATTCTTTAAAAACAGCTGCAGGTAACAGATTGAAATCGATAATTGAAAAAACAACGAATACGCCTTTGAAAGGTATTTTTGTTGGTATAATATTGACAATACTTATTCAATCTTCATCTGCAACAACTGCTTTAATGATTGGTTTGTTAAGAGCAGGACTTATGACATTGCCACAATCGGTTGGTATTATCATGGGGGCAAATATTGGAACGACAGTTACTGCATTTATCATTGGTTTACCCATTGCTGATTATGGTTTGATTTTTATTGCATTTGGTGTTGTCATGTCCTTTATTAAAAAGAAAAAAATAAACCACTATGGTGGCGTATTAATTGGCTTAGGTATGCTATTTGTTGGCTTAAATACAATGTCTGCTGGACTTAAACCATTAGCTGCAACACAAACAGCAGAAACAATGTTTAATTCTTTTTCCGATAATTGGTTTCTAGGTGCAATCTTTGGTACATTCTTTACTGCCATCATTCAATCATCTTCAGCAGCTATTGGGATATTAGAAAAACTCTATGCATTGAATACAGAAGTTCAATCTATTACATTAAATGGCGCTATTCCCATTTTACTTGGAGCAAATATTGGAACAACCATCACTGCGTTTTTAGCTTCTATAGGTGGTAATACAGAAAGTAAACGCGCAGCTGTGATTCACGTGATGTTCAATGTGATAGGTGCTTTATTCTTCCTTGTTATTCTAGTTCCATATGAAAATTTTATTCAGTGGTTTGAAACTAAATTTTTAAAACAATTCTCGATGTTATCAATAGCATTCGCACATGCGTTTGTTAACATAACGATGACAGTAATATTATTCTTCTTTATCAAACCAATGATTATGGCAGCTAAATTTGTTGTAAAAGATAAGACAAATAAACAAATACCAGAAAATATGTTTGATGAAAAATTGATTCAAGAATCTCCAACACTAGCTTTAGAATTTGTCAAGAAAGCCCTTCTTTATATGGGCTCTATCGTTAAAGATTATTTTGAGATTGCAAAATCGTATAGTTTTAAAGAAAACTCAAAACTTGTCGAAGAAGCATATCTACATGAAATGATGATTGATACATATGATCAGAAACTTCATGACTATTTGATTAAAATATCACAAGCTGGGCTTGATAAGAATGACTCCAAAAAATTATCAAGAGACTTAGATACGATTAAAGACTTTGAGCGTATTGGCGATCATCTAACCAACATTGTAGAATTTTTCAAAGAGAGATATAGTGAATCTCAATTCTTATCAGTTGATGGAACTTCAGATTTAAATGAACTTTATAGTGTTCTTGAAGTCATGCTCAATGACACACTTGAAAGCTATGCAAACACTGATCCGGCTACCGCGAGAAAAGTAGTTGAAAATGAAGATGTCGTTGATGAACTTGAAGAAAGATTTAGATATCGTTATATAGAAAGATTGAAAAATGGAGAAATCACCTTTATCGTTGCAGCAAATTATCCAGACATCTTATCAAATTTAGAACGTATTGGTGACCACCTAATGAATATTGCAAGTTCTGTTATTGAACCACTCTATGTACCACAAAGTGTTTTAGTTCCAAAACCTCACGAGATTGATAAAGATATATAAGGAAGTGGCAATATGTTTGACCTTAAAGCACCTTTTACTCCTAAAGGGGATCAAATTAAAGCAATCGAATCTCTAAAAAACAATATAGAAAATGGAGTATCAGAACAAGTTCTTTTAGGTGCCACTGGAACAGGTAAAACCTTCACTATTGCTAATATTGTTTCTCATATACAAAAGAAAACCTTAATTCTCGCTCCTAATAAAACCCTTGCTGGTCAATTATATGGCGAACTTAAGGCTTTTTTTCCTCATAATCGTGTTGAGTATTTCATCTCATATTATGATTACTTTCAACCGGAAGCCTATGTTGTATCTTCGGACACATACATAGAAAAAGATTCATCAATCAATGATGAAATTGATGAAATGAGACATAGTGCAACAGCATCATTACTAGAAAATGAAGATGTAATTGTGGTTGCTTCAGTATCCTGTATTTATGGTATTGGTAATCCCGAAGATTATAAAAATTCTATGATATTTCTACGAATTGGCGATCAATATGGACGTGACGTTCTCATTAATAAATTGGTTGAACTCACATATCAAAGAAATGATATTGATTTTCATAGAGGAACATTTAGAGTACGTGGTGACTCTATCGAGGTTATTCCAGCGTATGAAAGAGCACAAGGTATTAGAATTTCATTTTTTGGTGATGAAATAGAAGAAATTAAAAGATTTGATGTATTAACAGGACAAGCAATTGAAGCATTAAGTTTTGCTACTGTTTTTCCAGCAACTCACTTTATGACAAATAAAGAAAAGCTTCATGAATCCATCCGAAGAATTAAAAACGAATTGCAAGAACAGATTGCATTTTTCAAGGGTGAAAATATGCTTCTTGAAGCTCAAAGAATTGAACAAAGAACAAAATATGACATGGAAATGTTAGAAGAAATTGGTATTTGTAGTGGCATTGAAAATTATTCTAGACATTTGGCGCTACGTGAAGCAGGAGAAACACCTTCAACACTGATGGATTTTTTTGGTGATGATTTTTTACTAATCATTGATGAATCGCACGTGACAGTTCCACAAGTTAAAGGTATGTATTTTGGCGATCGATCAAGAAAACAAACATTGGTAAATTATGGATTTAGATTACCAAGTGCATTAGATAATAGACCTTTGCAATTTGATGAGTTTGAAAGTAAAATGAAAAAAGTAATTTATCTATCTGCTACACCAGGTCCTTATGAACTTTCAAAAGGCATTCCAGTTATTGAACAAATCATTAGACCTACCTATTTACTTGATCCTGAAATTGAAGTTCGACCTTCAAAAGGCCAAATGGATGATCTATTTTTCGAGATAAAGAAGAGAGTAGCAGCAAATGAACGTGTCTTAGTTACAACCTTAACCATTCGCATGAGTGAAGATTTAACCGCTTATTTTAAACAACTCGGTGTCAAAGTCGCCTATTTGCATAGTGAAATTAAATCTTTAGAACGTATTACAATATTAAGAGATTTAAGATTAGGAAAATATGATGTTTTGATTGGTATTAATCTGTTAAGAGAGGGACTTGATTTACCAGAGGTCTCGTTAGTCGCGATTTTAGATGCAGATAAGCAAGGATTTTTAAGAAGTGAACGTAGTTTAGTTCAAACAATTGGACGTGCAGCAAGAAATCAAAATGGAAGAGTCATCATGTATGCGGATTCAATTTCTTCAGCGATGGAATATGCAATAAATGAAACGAATAGGAGAAGAAACATCCAGACTCAGTTTAATGAAATCAATCATGTTGTGCCGATTTCCATCCAAAAAGATATTAGAGATAAGATTTCACTCAAAGAGGATTTAATTGCTGAAGATAAGGATTATACAAAACTAACTAAAAAAGACAAAGAAAAGATGATTAGATCGTTAGAGTCAGAGATGAAAGATGCAGCTAAAAATCTTAATTTTGAAAAAGCTGCAGAATTAAGAGATTTAATATTTGAATTAAAAACAGAGGATTAATTCCTCTTTTTTTATGCATATTCGTAAAATATAAAAAAAATAATCATAATCTATAATTTGCATATGGTAAAATATGTTCAAATAATACTTGCAATTAGTGAAATACTATTAAATTGAAGGGGTGTGTATTGATGATAGAAAAACTCAAGAAAATTGATGATGAATTACTAAGTAACAGTTTCAGCGGTTTAATGCTTATTGCAAAAAATAATCAAATTTTGATATCAAAAGCATATGGTTTTGCGGATTATGAATTCGATGTAGTTAGTACAGTTGATACAAAGTTTAGAATTGCATCCATTACTAAACAATTGACTGCAGCAGTCATTCTGCAGCTTGTCGAAAAGAATAAACTATCTTTAAAAGATACAATAAGTAAATATTTCCCTGATTATCCTTTGGGTGAAAAAATCACAATTAGACATTTACTAACGCATACATGTGGTATCGCTAATTTTGATTTAGATTCAGATTTTTATGATGTATATCACGCAGCATCATTTAGAGATGCCATGATGGAACTATTTAAAAATGAACCCTTAATGTTTGAACCAGGGTCAAAATTTTCATACTCAATTCCTGCATATTTGATACTTGGATATATTATTGAAATCGTAAGCGGGATGTCATATGAAGACTATATGGAAAAGTTCGTTTTCGAGCCATTAAAAATGAGACACACAGAGTTTGATCATTGGCGTAAAATTATTAAAATGAGAGCAAAAAACTATGACTTTGTTGATCATAAAATAGTGCATTCAGATTTTGTTGATATGAGAATTGCAGGTGCTGCTGGAGGATTATTATCTACGGCAGAAGATTTGTTTTTATGGCAACAAGGTTTATTAAACAATCAGATCATTAGTAAGGAAAGTTATGATTTGATGTTTTCACCTCAAGAACCAATTTTTGATTATGTATCCTATGGTTATGGCGTGTTTCTTGCAAAAGGTGAAATTGGTGGCAAGATGAGAAGAAAAGATTATCATACAGGCGGTGGTCCAGGTGTGAGATCGATTCATATTTTTTATCCAGATGATCAGGTGAATATGATACTGATTACCAATATTAATGATCGAGATACTTTTAACCAAACAAGTGAAAGAATCGAATCCATATTTTTCGATGAATAACATGAATCAGAAGCTTGTGCTTCTGATTTTTTCTATATAATGAAACCAGTTCCTTTTTCATGCTTAAAATTAGGCTTTATGTTATCATAGTATTGGAGTTGATTATATGAATGCAAATACGAATTACCAAGCAGGTTTATCACACTATATCTTGAATACGAAAAAGAAGAATATCATGGTTGCTATCGAGCACTTTAATGCGGCTGCATCACAAGGTCACGCGGACGCATATTATTTTTTAGGCCGTTTTTATGGGTTAGGAGATGGAGTATCTCTAGATTTTAATCAGGCTTTAGAATACTATCATCAAGGAGCATTATTAGGTAGTGCGAAATGTGATTATGCAATTGGATTGATGTATCATACAGGTACAGGTGTTGATCAAGATGA
>JAFGTI010000007.1 GCA_016934175.1 Acholeplasmataceae bacterium
GGGAATTTAACTATGCTTGGTTTTAATGACGCATCATCCATATGGCTTTCAGAAATCATGTCAAAACTAGACTTAAATAATATTTTCGCAGAAGTATCTGGAAAAAAAGAATATATAGTGTTAATTAATTCACTGATGTATAGTTTTTCTCATGCTCCAGGGTTTTCGATTCCCCTGAAAATTGAAAATAAAACGAGGTGGTTGAATTTTATAACAACGCCCATTATTAACCATCAAGATATCGTTACTTTTGTAGTGAGCGATATTACAGAAATTATGACTGAAGAAGAAAAAAATTATAGAAAAATGCATCAAGATTCATTGACTGGTCTTTATAATAAATATACGTTTGACTATCATTATGGACTAAGATATAAAAATAAAAATTTACATTTAATTTATCTTGATCTTGATGATTTTAAAATAGTTAATGATACGTTTGGGCACATTGTAGGAAATATGTTTCTAAAAGAGTTTTCAAAAATTTTAGAATCATTACAGTCAGACGATAACCTATTTTACCGTATAGGTGGAGATGAGTTTATAGGATTGTTCTATCAAACAACTGAAGAAATAGAAAAATTAGCTGCATTTATTTTAGAAAAAACACAAAAAATTAAGATTCCTATGACGAAACATCAAATTAGCGTTTCAATTGGTATTATTAAATCAGTATTTGGGAAAGATTTAGCTAGAAAAGCCGATGAAGTATTATATGAAGTTAAGAAATCAGGGAAAAATAATTTAAAAGTGGTCATAGAAACAAGTTAAAAAGTCAACAAAAAACCAGTCATTTGACTGGTTTTATTTTATCTATTTTGCATTTAAGTCAGATCAACAGCGATAAAACTATTACCATCAATTTTCTTTGAAATCTTTATGCCAGTTGGATCTATAAAATTAACTGTTTGTTCATCTGAACTAGAATTCCAAATTAAAGCAGTAATCTTACCACTAGAATCTTTATAAATCGATGATGCGACATATTGATGTATTTCCATATGGTAACTGTCAGTTTTTCGTCCATATGTATTTAATCCGTGAATGAGATAATAAGTTTGAGATAAATCATTAGGATAATCATCGGTAAGGATTTTTGTGGCATCAAATTGACTGATAGCAGTTGTTGGATTAAGAATCGCTTGGATACTCCACATATTTGCATACCAAGTATCAATTGTTTGATTTTTTGCACTTAAATAACTTTGATAAATGTGATTAAGTCTTGTAAGTTCATCTTCATTAGTCGCATAATTTGATAAATATTCTCCATTAGGCAACCATTGGATACCATAAATGAATGTTGGATTTGCACCAAACCATGTTGCATAATCATATTTTCCTCCCCAAATCATGCTAGCAACAGATGCGTAATCTGAATATTTTGAAGGAAAGATAGTTTGTGAGTAATCAAACATATAAGCCTTTGCAGCATTTAATTCAGAAACAAACCCATAAATAGCTGCATCTCTTAATTTTGTGTCACCCGTTTCTTGAGCCCATAAGTATCCACCAATCCATGATTGAAGCGCTTCACTTGATGATTCTATATTATTACCTTCAGCAAATGTACCAAATCCATGAGCCCATGTATGTCCTGCCCAAGGATCAAAAGATCTTAAATATTCGAAATCGTAACTATCTTTTTCTGGATACATATAATCATTAAGTAACAATGAAACCATATCACCATATTCTTCAGTAAAAGTTTCATCATACATTGCAAGAACACCCGATGCATAAGTTAAATAACCATGTGTGAAACTATGGTCACTCATTTCACTTGCAGTGTTAAAATCATTATTAGAATAGTAAACTGTACCCCATGCTTCATTGTAATAAAGATAACGTTCATCACTAGAAGATGAATAAGTAAACCAATCAGAGAGTACATATTTAAGTTTTGCAATGAATTCATTTTTAAGTGAATTATTTCCTAATTGATCAGAAATAATGATGCCTTGTGCTAAAGGGTATATAGCTTTACCGTTCCAATAAGGTCCTTCATCATTCAAGAAATTAGATGAGTCCTCAATTTGAGTATTTAAATTTAAATCATTAAGATAAGATAACATATCTGTTGAATTGAAAGCATCATCTGTAGGTAATGGCATACTTGGTAGAACGCCATTAAATATGAGTGATGTAGTAAATGAAGAACCAATCATTGCTTTTAACTCACCTCTTGTTGTTTCAAATGAATAACTTGTTAACTCGTGAGTACTGTTTTGATAATGATGAGGCATTAAAAATTGAATAGTTTCATTCTGATTATCGGATGATAAATATTGAGTAGCAAGTTGAAAATTTGTTTCTACTAAGCTATTTTCATAATCGATATCATAACTTACATTTCCTTCAAGTGGTTTTGTATATGCGTGATCATGAAAGAAAGTTGCTTCAGATATTGACTGAATTGCAGCGACAGAATAATAATTTTGATTGCCTAAATCTAAGCTAATTCTATTGGCTACACTTGCTAAATCAAAATTAGTATCTTCAGGAGTACTTACTAAAAAGTAACGATCTGCATAAATTGGTTGACCTACTTGTGCAGGCTGATATGTATCATATCCTACATGCTTATGTACGAATTTTATAATTATTCCTGAACCAATATAGGTGTTAGAGCTTATGGGGATTCCATCTACCGAATAAAATGAAAAACTATCAACCCCATTAACTCCTAAGGTAATATAAGGAGAACTTTCATCCATAACTTCAGCAAAAACATAAGGTGAACCTTGTGTGTATGTTAATACCATATGATCTTTTTTATCAGATACATTGCGCATAGCAACTTTAACATTTGTATCACTATAACCAATGACATGTGTTTCATAACCTTGATTTAGTGTGGAAGTTTTTAAAAACATATCAGGAAGAGCTAATGAAAAATTAGCCATCGTATTGAGTCCATCAGGATTCCAGTATTGAACAAACCCTGTGCCAGGATTTGTTATTTCAGCACCCTCATTACTAAATGCTGATCTTAATGGGTTCGTATATATACCATTTCCACCTCCATAATTAACTGCAAGTAGTGAAGTCCACCACCCGTTAGATGGAACTGCTGTCTCCAGTAAATCCTGATTAATTAATTGTGGGTTAATAGGATGATCAATATCTGATGCGACGCCCAAACGATAAGAACCTTCAGCCTGTGTTATTTTAGTCTCTGTTGAGAAGTTTCTAATCATTGTTTCTCTATTGATTGTGCCTGCATTTACAGTAACTATTCGTTCTTGACTAATTGTATCTTCGCCATAAGCCATTTCATAAGTTAATGTATAAGATCCCAGTTTGCCATAATTAACTGATCCTTTAACTTCAAGCATATAGGAAATGTTGTCACCGTTTTGATTAATTATCTCTACATTTTTCAATGGATCAAAATATTCGTTTTGTGTAACTTCAATATTATCTAATCCTTGAATTTCTTCAATTGAATCAGGCAATACTGGGTCTTCAATCGTTGTATCTTTACTGCATGATGCTAGCGTAATAAATAGTATGAATATAAGTATAATAAATCCTTTTTTAAACATATTTACCTCCATATAAAACCAATATATAGTTTAAGCATACCATTATATTATAAAAAAAGAAACCGGTTTCCTCATAATTAGTTAAATTCATGATAGAATACATGAAATAGAAAATTCATATATGAAAAATATTGTTGACTTATGGTAATATATTCATAAGAGATTAAAATAAACTTTTGGAGGATTAACATGAAACAAGAAAGATATTTATACAAACAGCATGCGAAGGAAAATTTGATAGGAAAATATGGAACAGTAATTCCAACTTTATTGATTATTGGATTTATAAATTCAGGACTTTCAACATTAGTGCTAAATAATAGACCTAAATATGATCCAGAAACATTACAACTAATCAGTGCAGGAAATCCATCATTAGTATTTCTTTTTAGTATAATAGAATTTATCATTGCTGCAATTTTTATTTTTGGAACAACTAAAATGTTTATTGAAACTTCAAGTAATCAACAGCCTGTTCTAGAGGATATATTGCTTATTGGATTTAAGCATAATCCTGTAAGAACAATCGTTTTGCATTTTTTAATTAATTTGTTTGTTTTTTTATGGCTCTTGCTTTTAATTATTCCAGGAATTATTAAATTGTATGCATATTCGATGAGTTTTTATCTATTATTTAGAAAACCTGAATTATCCGCGACTGAAGCAATTGATGAGTCAAAAACATTAACCGAGGGATATAAATTAGAATTATTTGTACTAGATTTAAGTTATTTTGGCTGGTATTTTATTGGATTATTTACATTAGGTATTTTGTGGTTATGGGTTTATCCTAAACATATGACTACACGCACATTATTCTTCAATGAAATTTACGAAGAAAAATATCCTACTCAAATATTTATTGAAGAGGAAGAATAAATCGACAAAGTCATTTTCGTAGAATTAGTAAAAGATTTGTTTTTGATGAGAGAAAGGATTGCTAAATAATGAAAAAAACAAAATGGTCAGTTAGCAACATAGAAAGTTTAAAGGGTAAAGTCATGATTGTAACGGGAGGAAACTCAGGTTTAGGGTATGAATCCGCTAAAGTGTTTGTAAAAAATCATGCAACTGTTATACTAGCTTGTCGATCTTTAGAACGAGCTGAGGAAGCTAAAAAAAAGATTTTATCTGACTACCCTAAAGGTCATGTTTCCGTAATGCAGTTAGATTTAGAAAGTCTTGATTCAGTGAAGTCTTTTACTAAAACATTTTATGATAAATATAAAAAATTAGATGTTCTCTTAAACAACGCAGGGATTATGACTGTTCCATATGGTTTAACTCATGATGGATTTGAGCGTCAAAATGGTGTGAATCATTTAGGTCATTTTGCGCTTACTGCGCAATTATTTAAGTTGCTTAAAAGCACTCCAAATTCAAGAATTGTGAATGTGAGTAGTATAGCTCATAAAATGGGTAAAATGGATTTTGATAACTATCTTTTTCAAAATGGAAGTTATGGGAAATTCAAGTCATATGGTAGAAGCAAATTGTCTAACTTACTTTTCACTTATGAATTAGATAGGAAAATTAAAGAAGAAGCATTAGATATTAAAGTAGTTGCAGCTCATCCAGGTATAGCAAATACCAAATTGAGTCGCTCAATTAAACAAAATTGGTTTACAAAACCATTGATATCACTGTTTTTCAAGTTATCGCAGCAAGCAGATGAAGGTGCATTACCAGAAATTAGAGCTTGTGTCGATCCTGATGTTTTAAGTGGTGAATTTTATGGACCTAAAGGCATTATTTTTACAAAAAAACACCCAGGAATCGTTAAATCAAATAAAGCATCGCATTCGTTAGAAGATGCAAAAAAATTATGGAGTATTTCTGAAGAGTTGACACATCAAAAATTTGAATTATAAAATATAAATTAATATAGTATGACTAAAAAACTTATTTCAATTCGAAATAAGTTTTTTAGTTTTAACGGTCTCAATATCCATATAAAAAAAACAAACAAAGATTTCTTGTTTGTTTTAGGAGGGAAAGTAAATCAATCTTTTTTTCTACGATTGATTGCTCTCTGAAGTAAGACTGCACCAAGAATAAGAATACCCTTAATTAAATCATTTACAAAAGCAGGAACATGGAATGCAGTAAGAATAGAGTCTATCGCATACAAAACGATGATTCCAAAGAAGGTTCCTTGAACAAATCCTTTACCACCTGCCATGGAGGTTCCTCCAATTGCAACAGCTGCTATGGCATCTAATTCAAAAGCTTTACCTGCGGTTGAAACATCTACCGATCCATATCTTGATATATATAAGAAAGCCGCAATACCAGTTAAAATACCAGAGACTGTAAAAATTGCAACTTTAATCCAATCCACGCTAATACCAGATAATTTTGATGCACGTTCATTTGATCCTACAGCATAGACATAACGTCCGAATTTTGTCTTTGTCATGATGAATACCATGAATATAGTCAGTATCATAAAGATCCAGGCTAAATAAGGAATGTCAAGAAATTTTCCGTATCCGAACTCTCTAAGAATTGAATAGTAGGAATCTTGATTAACAATGAGTGGACCACCATCACCTAATTGGATTGTAAGTGATCTAAAAGCTGTCATGGTTGCTAATGTTACAATAAAACTTGCAACTTTTGCTTTCCCTACAAAGAACCCATTGATGAATCCTAGAAGTGCTCCAAACGCCATTGAGAACAATAAAGTCAATATAACGCTTTCTGTTGAATTAAAAACTAAAACAGAATTTGCAGCAACTAATGCTAAAACTGAACCCACAGATAGATCAATATTCCCAGATAATATAATCAGAGTCATCCCTAGAGCGATAATACCAATAATTGCAGATGATTTAACTAAATTAACGACATTATTCCAACTTAGGAAATTAGAACTTGCAAATTGACCAATGATTAATAGAATAATTAATGAAAAGATATAATTGTGATTAATCAATATATTTTTCAGAAAGGCTAATATCTTTTTTTTACGTGCTTCACGATTTAATGAAGTTGCCTCTGTTGCTTGTTTATTTTTCATCATTGAACTCCTTTTTATTTGAACCTGTTGAATAATACATGACATCAACCTCATTCAACTCTTCATGGGGTAGAATTTTGTTTATTTCTCCCTTATACATGATGATACAACGATTTGCTATTTGATATATCTCAGGAAATTCTGAACTGAATACTAGAATACTTTTTCCTTGTTTTGCTAAATCACGAATCAAATCATAAATCTCAAATTTAGCACCAACATCGATACCTTGTGTTGGATTATCCATAATGTATATCTCTGAATTTAATTCGAACCATCTTGCAAAGATCACTTTTTGCTGATTTCCTCCACTTAATGAAGTAATTAAATCATAAGGAGATCCTGATCTTATATTAGTTGATTTTTGATTTTTACTAAATCTTTCTTTTTCTTCTTTTTCCGAAATAATCGGATTAGGATGTTTTGAGGTAAAATGAGCCATTGAAAGATTATCTAAAATTGTCATATCTTTAATGATTGAACGTTCTTTTCTGTTTCTAGGAATCATTGATACACCAGATTTCATAATCTGTTTAATTGAAGAAAGGGGCAATTTTTTATCTCTTAAATAGATTTCTCCATGTGTTACCTTTCTAGCACCAAATAAAGCTTCTGATAGTTCTCCACGCCCATCTCCAAAAAGACCAGTTACAGCTACAATTTCGCCTTTTCTAATACTGAAAGTGATGTCTTTGAAGAATGGTTCTAAAGTAAAATTAGTCACCTTAAAAACTTCTTCAGTTTCGATAGGTAGATTTTTAATATCTAAGTTTTGGACAACACTGCGCCCAACGAGTAGTTCTGTAGCTTTTTGTTCATCAATATCTTTAAATAGACCACTTGCAATGAATTTACCATCTCTTAAAACTGTATATTTGTCACATATGTTAAATAATTCCGGCATTTTATGGGATATATAGATTAAAGTAATACCTTGATTTTTTAATTCTCTCATGATACCAAATAGATTTTCAATTTCTTGATTTGTAAGAGCAGTAGTAGGCTCATCCATGATAATAAGTTTTGATTCAAACAAAAGAGATTTAGCAATTTCAACTAATTGCTTTCTAGAAGTATCCAAATCTCTTACGAATGCATTTGGATCAATATTTAAATTCATTCGTTTGAAAACTTCTCTTGATTTTAAAATCATTTCTTTTTTGTTTAAATAAAATTTAGCATTTGTTAATTCATGATGCAAAAAAAGGTTTTCGAAAACTTTAAGGTCATTAACGAGATTGAGTTCCTGATGAATAAAGCTTATGCCTAAATGCATAGATTCAGCAGTTGATAAATGTGTGTAACCTTTACCATCGATTTCAATAGATCCAGAAGATGGGCGTAAAACACCACCTAGTATATTCATTAAAGTTGATTTTCCTGCTCCATTTTCGCCGAGTAAACCTAATATTTCGGCTTGGCCAATTTCAAAAGAAACATTATCTAATGCTTGAATAGCTCCAAAATTTTTACTTATATTATGAAATTTAATATTCATAGGAAAACCTCCATTTGCTCAAATCATAACATAAAAAAAGGGTAATATAAACTAAATGTATCATAAGTAAGCTTTTTGTCACTCACTTATGATACGTATTTTAGTTTATCTTATAAAACTAGTCTAAAGAATATCTTAATGTGTAAACAGGACCTGCCATAAATGCTTCAAAGTTTGAATTGTCAACCATTTCAGTTGCAACTAAATATTGACCACTTACTGTTTCGCCATTTAATACATCAATTCCTAATTGAATTGCGTCTACAACCATTGCTGGTGAGAATGCAAACGCTACTTGATCAATTCCTAATGCTTCATAATGATCAAATAAAGCTAATAATTCTCTAGATGCACTGACAGCTGATACTAATTTAATGTTTAGAGTATAACTACCATCATAACCTTCGATTGCTGCTAATACGCCAGCTGCAACTTCAGCATCATGAGTAAAGATAGCTTGAATACTTTCTACGTTAGCTTGTGTATCAGTTGATAAGAAAGTTTCCATTTGTGATTGTGCAGTGTCTTTTGACCAATTTGTTGAATATTCTTGAACTACGTTGAAATTATCATCAGCAGTAGTAAAGAATCCATCATGTCTTTGTGTAGGGACACTTGAATTATCGCCTTTGAATTCTAGGATGTTAACTGTTCCAAGAGCTAATTCAGTTGCGAAATATTCATTAAAATAAGTACCTGTTTCTTCACCAATTGTAACATTATCACCTAATAATTCAGCAGTTTCATTAAAATCACTGATTAAACGGTCATAAATGATTAATGGAATACCAGCATCAACGATTTGTTGAGCAGCAGACTTTAATTCGTCTCCATTATGTGGCCATAAAACGACAACGTCAACTTCATCTGCAATAACTTGGTCAATCTGACTTGATTGTTGAACGATATCATCACTAATTAAGAAAACATATTCATAACCGTCTGCTTCAGCTAAACTTTGTGTAGCTGCTTCAGCATGATTGATGCTTTCTCCAAGGAATCCGTGATCTGCACTTGGCATAATGACGGCGATTGTTTTTGTATCATCAGCGCTGTTACAAGCACTTAAAGCTACTGCAGCTACAAAAACTAAAAATAAACCTAATACTTTTTTCATTCTTCTCCTCCATACCCTTTATAGTATTTTTTATTTTGCACACCCTGTAGATTCACGATGAATCACGGTATGTGGTAAAATCACTTTTTTATTCGTTGAATTGTTGTCATTAAATTTTTCCATTAACAAATCAACAGCTGTTGTTCCTAAATCAAATCTTGGTTGTGCAATAGTTGATATAGTTGGATAGTAGAAGGATGTAATAGATGTATTATCAAATCCAATAACATCAACATCTTTACCAACTTTTTTTTCTAATTTATGTAAAGCAGTAATCGAACCTATTGCTAAAGAATCTGATACGCAAATTATTGCTGTAGGTGGATTTTTTTGGTTCATCAATTCAACAGTTAGACTTTCGCCTTCTTTAAGACGGTAAAAACTTTTCTTTAACAATGAATCATCAAATTTTATGTTTGCTTCACGAAGAGCATCTTTATATCCTTTTTCTCGTGCTTCTTCAGAAAATCTATAATAATCACCACTAATCATGGCAATTCTCTTATGTCCTTTTTTTATAAAATCTTGAGTCACTTCGTAAATGGCTTCTCTATTATCAATAACTGCACTTGATACATCTGCACCAAGTGTAGGTTCGCAACACTGAACAAATGGGTATTTTTTTGCTATTTCTGAAATTTGATGAGGATCAAGTGTTGAGAAGAAGCTTATTGCTCCATCTACATGTCTACTTTTTAACATGTCTAAATATTTTTCCTCTTGAATAACCTCAAGATTAGTGATAGCAACCAAAACCTGATATCCATGTTCCTCAGCTTTCGCCTCAACACCTTGTAATATGCGAGAATAAAATTGATTTGACATTGTAGGAATGAGAACCAGTATTTTATTGCTTCTTTGGGTTCTCAAACTTCTGCCTTTAGCGTCAGGTATATAACCAGATTCTTCAATGATTGCTAGTACTTTTTGTCGAGTTACTTTGGCAACTTTTGGATCATTGTTCATAACTCTTGAAACTGTAGCAACTGAAGTTTCAGCTAATCGTGCAACATCCTTAATATTCATTTTATCACCTTTTGTGTAATCGTTTACAAGTCTATTATAACATAGAGAATTCATGTGTCAAGCATTTAATTAGCGCTTTCATTAACTTTTTTAGTAATAAATTGAAATTATTTTCTTTATTGCGTTTTTTTATCATTCGGTATATAATGAAAAATGTAATGGATTACACAGATACAAGGAAGAGGTTATGACATGAGAAAATTGCGTTCAGCTGTTATCGGAGTTGGATTTATTGGTATTGCACACATTGAAGCGTTAAGAAGATTAGGGTTTGTTGATATTGTTGCTATATCAGATCCAAATGATTCAGAGAAAAAAGCACAAGAACTCAATATTGATAAATCATTTACTGATTATAAAGAAATGATCAATCAAATGAATCTCGACGTTGTACATATCTGTACTCCTAATAATACACATTTTGAAATTGCTGCATATGCAATAAAGAAAAAAATACATGTAATTTTAGAAAAACCTATGACTCTTTCTATAGAAGAAGCTAAAATATTGTTGAGTTTAGCTGAAGAATATCAAGTTATCAATGCAGTTAATTTTCATAATCGGTTTTATCCAACTAGTCTTTACATGAAAGAATCGATTCAAAAAAATGCTATTGGTGACATTATGTCTGTTAGTGGCATGTATTTACAAGATTGGTTATTATATCCAACTGATTATTCATGGAGATTATTAAAAAAAATATCAGGAAATACACGTGCAATCGCTGATATTGGTTCTCATTGGATTGATCTTGTAGAATTTATCACAGGAAGTCATGTAAATGCTGTTATGGCAGATTTTAAAACAGTTTATCACAAAAGAAAAAAGACGAAAATTGAGCATAAAAGTTTTCAGGTTACTGATTTGAATCAAGAATTTGAAGAAATAGACATTGATACAGAAGATATTTCAACATTATTATTTAGATTTGATAATGGAGCAATTGGTAATGCCATTATTACTCAAATGTTTGCGGGTGAGAAAAACAAAATTTCATTATTTATTTCTGGTAAAAAAGCTTCTCTACAATGGGATTTGAATCGGCATGGTGATGTGATCATTGGAAATCGAAATGAACCCAATCAAGTTGTGACTAAAGATAGCGTTTTAATGGGTAATTCTGTCGAATCGATTATTGATTATCCATCAGGACATTCTGAAGGATTTCCTGATGCATTTAAACAAACATTTAAGAAAATATATAGACAAATACTTGGTTTTGATGAAGAGATTCTTTATGCGACTTTCAAAGACGGGTTGCATCAAATGATATTAGATGAAGCGATTTATGAAAGTGCAAATCAAAATGCATGGGTTAATGTGGGTGAATAGACTATGAAGCTAGGATTGTTAAGTGCTATTTTACCCGATTCAAGTTTTGAAGATGTGATTAACATCGCACATGAAAACCATTATCAAGCAGTAGAAATTGCTTGTTGGCCGCAATCAAGTGGAGAAAGACGTTACGCTGGTATCACGCATATTAATGTTGATTCATTAAATGATACTCAGGTAGAATATATTCTTGACTATGCAAAATCACACAGTATTGAAATCATGGCATTAGGATACTACCCAAATCCAATGGATGATGACTTGAATCGACGTAAAGAAGTCATCAATCATTTGTACAAAGTTATTAATGCAGCAAGCAAATTGAATATTAATCGAGTATCTACTTTTATAGGTAGAAATCAATTTAAAAATGATGAAGAAAACATCGTTTTATTTAAAGAAATTTGGACACCAATTATTAAATATGCTGAAGAACATCATGTTTATATAGGTATCGAGAATTGCCCGATGTATTTTACTAAAGATGAATGGCCAAGTGGAAAAAATCTCGCATATTCACCTGCTATCTGGAGAAAAATGTTCGAAATCATTCCTTCTAAATATTTTGGATTAAGTTATGACCCATCACATTTTGTTTTACAAGGTATGGATTACTTATTACCTCTTAAAGAATTTAAAGATAAAATATTTCATATTCATCTGAAAGATTTGATTGTTTATCAAGATAAAATTAATGATTTTGGTCGCTTTACATATCCTTTGAATTATATGTCTCCTAAAATTCCTGGAAAAGGAATGATTGATTGGAAGATTTTCATAGAAGAAGTTGTAAAATCAGGATATGATCAATGTTTGTGTGTTGAAATTGAAGATAAAACATATGAGGATTCTTTTGAAAATATCTTAAAAGCAATTAAAGAGTCTTATAAAAACACATCTAAATTTCTACCATAATAAAATAGCCAATCAAATATAAAAGGTACTTGCATAAAAAAGTACCTTTTTCATTTATCTCTATCTAAAATCGATGAGATTGTTCAATATAACTATTTTGTAAAACATAATTTCATAAAAAACTATCTAATAACTCAAAAAATAAGATTATTGAGCTGTTTTGGTGTATAATATAAATGTATTCCCCATATATAAGATTTTTAGTTTACTAGATTAAAGAGTTTAGTATTGGGATTTACAGTTTCAATGTTCTCATTAAGCAATGATTAAGTTTTAGTTTTATAGAAATATGGTTTTGTGATTGTATATATGGGGAATACTATTTATTAAATATTCTTTTATGTTTATGTGAGCCGATAGGGCTTTTTCGTATACTAAGACTAGGAGTTATTTCTTAGTCTTTTATTTTTTTATAAATGGTAGTAAAATAAGGGCGAAGGCGTAGTTA
>JAFGTI010000047.1 GCA_016934175.1 Acholeplasmataceae bacterium
AGACGGTAAATATATTAATTGGAATGAATATAAAAGAGATGTTAGGAATGAAATTAATCGCTTTATTTATCAAGAAACTAGAAGAAGTCCTATTACAATACCGGTCATTATATCAACTGAAGGATAAAAAAATTAAAACACTCTGTTGGAGTGTTTTTTTATCTTTTCTTATGCTTGATTTTGTCTATCATTTTTAATCTATCTGATAATGCTTTTTCATAACTGGATTCATCTTTTGGATGATAAAATACCTTATCTTTGATTGCTTCAGGTAAATATGATTGATCATTAATACTATCTTTATCTTGATGAGGATAATGGTATATTTCTGGATTTAATTTAATTTTTCTGTTACTAGCATGATCTGGAACTGAACCCGTATCGTTTTCTTGGTAATCATGAATTGCTTTATCAATTGCAATAACAGCTGTGTTCGATTTTGGTGAAATTGCCATATCTATCACGATTGCACTGAGCATAATCCTTGCTTCAGGTAAACCTACTTTAATCGCACTATCACAAGCATTTAAAACTTTTCCTCCCATGAGTGGATTCGCTAAGCCAATGTCTTCGTATGCGATTACTAATAAGCGTCTAACAATAGATTGCAAATCACCTAATGTAATCAATCTTGCTAAATAATGAATTGAAGCATCTACATCGGATCCACGAATTGATTTTTGTAATGCACTTAATAAATCGTAAAAGTGATCTTCATGATCATCTAAATCATGGTTTATTTTTCCAGCTACTCTATAAACAATCTGAGGTGTTAATAAATCACCATCAGAAAGGACTAATGAGGCGCTTTCTAATATGTTTAATGCAGTTCTAATTTCGTGGTTAGAATACCTAATGATTGCAGCAAGCGCACTTTTTTCAATTCTAAAATCAACATCAAGAGCTTGAAGACCATTTAAAATTGCTTTTTCCATAGAGTCTTCAGTTAAAGATTTCACTTCATAGAGGTGACATCTTGAACGAATTGCCATATTAATACTTTGATATGGGTTTAGTGTAGTTAGACCAATGACTGTTGCATTACCATTTTCCATAAAAGGGAGTAAGTAATCTTGAATATCTGTTTTCATTCGATGAATCTCATCAATAACAATGAGAATATCATGGTATGAGGTTGTGTCGATAATGCTTTTTAGTTTAGCTTTACTATCAGTCGAGGCATTAAAAAAATAATAGTCAAGCCCAGATTTTTCAGCAAAAAGTTGTGCTATTGTGGTTTTTCCAGTTCCAGGAGGTCCATAAAGTATAAAAGAAAGTAATTTCTTTTTTTCAAGCATTGAAACTAAAACACCATCTTTTCCTACAAGATGATCTTGTCCAAATACATCTTCAAATTTTTGAGGTCTAATACGGTACGCTAATGGCTTCATTTTTCTCACCCGTTTACATTATAGCATACTTGCTTAAAACAATTAAATAGGGTAAAATAGTATGGTATTAGATACGTCTTTTTTTATTAAAAAAGAGATAGATGGAGGAACAATAATGAACTTAAGAGATTATATTGCAGATGTACCCGACTTTCCAATAAAAGGAATTCTATTTAGAGATATTACCCCATTAATGTCAAATGGACAAGCATACAAGTATGCTGCTGATCAATTTACAAAATTTGCATTAGAAAAAAGAGCAAATTTAATTGTTGGACCTGAAGCTAGAGGGTTTATTTTTGGATGCCCTGTCGCTACAAATGTTGGTATTGGTTTTGCTCCCGTGAGAAAACCAGGGAAATTACCTAGAGAAGCAGTTAGTGTTTCTTATGAACTAGAATATGGAAAAAATGAATTATGTATGCATGCAGATGCAATTAAAAAAGGAGACCGTGTGCTTATCATCGATGATTTATTAGCAACAGGTGGCACTATCAGAGCAACAATAGAACTAGTTGAAAAACTAGGTGGAATTGTTGTAGGTATAGCTTTTCTAATTGAACTTTCTGATTTGAATGGTAGAGAAAAATTAGGGGAATATGATATATTAACTTTAATCACTTATTAAGGATGTGAATTTATGTTTGATCCTTTGTTTCAATCTTTAGTTGAATCTTTTGATTCTTATATTAAAAGAGAATCAGATATTAAGCTTATTGAAAAGGCTTATATTTTGGCTAGGGATAAACATGAAGGACAGATGCGTAAAAGTGGAGAACCCTATATAACACATCCTATTGCAGTAGCAAAAATTCTTGCAGAACTTAAAGGTGGACCAGCAACTTTAATTAGTGCATTATTGCATGATACTGTTGAAGATACGTCCTTGACATTAAAAGAAGTTGAATCCATGTTTGGCATTGATATTGCTTTATTAGTTGATGGTGTAACAAAAATAGGTAAATTATCCTTCACAACAAAAGCAAGTCAAGCTGATAATCATCAAAAGATGCTTTTAGCTATGGCAAAAGATATTAGAGTTGTTTTAATTAAAATTGCTGATCGATTGCATAATGTGAGAACACTTGATTCTATGACACCAGATAAACAATATAAGACAGCGACTGAAACTCTAGAAATTTATGCACCTTTAGCGCATCGATTGGGTATTTTTAGAATTAAAGCAGAACTTGAAGATCGTTCATTGAGATATACGGATCCACCCATGTATTATCGTGTTTCAAATATGATTCAAGCAAAAAGAACTGAAAGAGAATCATCAATCGAAAATGTCATTACGAATATTACTGAGCTTTTCACGATTAGTGATCTTCACGACTTTGAGATTAAAGGTCGTATCAAAAATATATATAGTATCTATAAAAAAATGGTAAAGGACAGTAGAGCATTTGAAGATATTTATGATTTACTAGCTGTAAGAATTATTGTTGATCGCATTGAAACCTGTTACCAAGCATTAGGTATTATTCATGCAAATTTCACTCCGATACCAAGAAGGTTTAAAGATTATATAGCAGTTCCAAAGCCAAATATGTATCAATCACTTCATACAACAGTATTATCAGAAGATGGTACACTTTTTGAAGTTCAAATTAGAACTTCAGAAATGGATCAAATTGCTGAATATGGCGTTGCAGCACACTGGGCTTATAAAGAAAATAAGACCTATTCAAAAGAAAGAGAACAATTTGAAATTGCGCAGAAATTAAAATGGTATGGAGAATTACTCAAAATGAGTGAAGATACAGATGAAACCGAAGGTGGAGCTGAAGAATTTGTAGGAACCATCAAAGGAGATATTCTAGATGCAAATGTTTATGTATTCACTCCTAAAGGAGAAGTTATAGAATTACCTAAGGGATCTACGCCTATTGATTTTGCATATAGAATTCATACAGATATAGGAAATAAAATGGTTGGAGCACTTGTAAACAACCGTATTGTTACTTTAGATTATGAATTGAATACCGGTGATATAGTCAGTGTTAAAATTAATAAAAACTCTTATGGACCAAGTGAAGATTGGCTTAAAGTAGCTAAATCTGCACATGCAAGACATAAAATAAAGAGTTTTTTAAATAAACAAAATAGAGATCAATTAATCATTTTAGGTAAAGAAATGCTCGAAAGAGAATTTACTGCACAAAAGATTAATGAATCCTTAGATGATCATTTTGCAAAAAAACATTTCGAGAAAAATATGGTAACCAATCTCTCTGATTTATATTTAGAAATCGGAAAAGGGATTATTAGTCCTAAAACAGTTGTTATTAAGTTAACTGGACAAGAAGTTGACAAAGATTTGATGTTACAGCGCCAAATGGAAAAAGCATCTAGACAATTGACAACACATAGTGAAACGGGTGTAGCAATTGAAGGATTATCAAGTCCACAACTTAAGTTAGCAAATTGCTGTCTTCCTATACCTGGTGATGACATTATAGGTTATGTCAGCAAGCAAAGTGG
>JAFGTI010000048.1 GCA_016934175.1 Acholeplasmataceae bacterium
ATATGGTGGTGTTTAAAGATATTTGCTGTTGATACATTGATCTGCGATAATATGAGATAAATATCTTCAATAGGAGGCATTTCAATAAAAAGTAGATTTTCTCCTCTACCATATACGTATGCGGGTTGATTATAAAGACAGAATAATGTATCGGAGCCTAATTTTAAAGCAAGATCTTCTAAATCTTCTAAAGGTTTATTTAGCTCCCATAAGTGATTAAGTCCTCTAAGGGTTGCAGCAATATCTGCTGACCCTCCACCTAGACCAGCTCCTATTGGGATTTGCTTATTAAGTTTTATTTTTGCTCCAAGGTTAATATTATATTCTTTTTGCATTAAATATGTTGCTTTTAAAATTGAATTATTTTCAATTTCGATGTTTGATTCCAGTGTGACTTGATTGCTTTTTTCAAAAGTCAATGTGTCATGAAGTTCTATAGGAATGACAATCATTTGAAGTTCGTGAAATCCATCTACTCTTTTTCTCACGACATCAAGTGTCAAATTGATTTTTGCATATGCTTTTTCTTTAATCATTCTTCCACTCCTTCGTTAAAAGAATAAAATCCTCTTTAGTGAGTGCTTCAGCTCTAATATTAGGTGAGTATCCAAATTTTATAAGAAATGCTTCTATCTCGTGTTTTGGCACATTAAAAGCTTCATACCAATTATTGACTAGAGTTTTTCTTTTTTGTCGAAATGCTTCTTTTACTAATTTTAGAAATAATGCTTCTTTATGTTTTTCAATCAGCGGTTGTTCTCTTTTAACAATGCGAATAACCGCGCTATCAACATTGGGTACAGGCATAAACATGTGACGTTTAACATCCATCATTTTATTAACTTGTGCATAATATTGTAAAATAATGGAAAGTGCATTATATTGCTTACTATTTGGTGTCGCAAGTAATCGATCACAAACTTCTTTTTGAATCATTAAAGATGCTGTTTTTACATTGGGAGTCTCGAGTAGTTTAAAAAGAATTGGCGTAGTAATATAATAGGGTACATTAGCAACCACATGCAGTTCTTTATCATATAGAGATAAATCAGTTTCTAAAAAATCTTGATATAGAATCGTTAGGTTTTGATGTTCATTTTTAATTTCATCTAATATTGGTTTTAAACTCTCATCAATCTCAAAAGCAATAACATCTTTTGCTGATAAAGCCAAAAAAGTAGTCAGCGCCCCTTGGCCTGGTCCCACTTCAACGACATGCTTATCTTCGATATCTGATTCTCTGACTATTTTTTTTAATAGATTTTTGTCTCTTAAAAAATTTTGTCCATATCTCTTCTTAGCTTGATGATTCACTTAATACCTCAATAATTTTTTCTTTTTTTATATCAAACATTTTTAATCGGTAATATAAAGTTTTTCCATTTGTATAACCGATGTTAAGTGCTTTAGCTAATTTCATTCTTCTCTTTTTGCTATCTTTTGAGCCAGTCAATCCAACATCATGTAAAAAGGCATGTGTTACATTGTTATTTGTATTTTCTTGAATTCTTCTCATCTCTTTAAGTGCCATTTGAATGGTTGTCTCTGAGGCATGCTCAATCCCTATTTTTTTTCCGTTTTTACTGTGTGCCAAATCTTGATCAATAAATGCATGAAAAACATGAACGAGTGATTTACTCAAAATTCTTCTAATTCTTTCTCCTGCATGATCAGGATCAAGAAATAATATAATATCGTGGGTCTCATCAAATTTCTTCAAAACTTCGACAGTTTCTAGATCAATTGCACTTCCATTAGTTGTCATTGTTTGAATGTCTGGATAAATTTGCCTCAATCTTGAGGCATCGTTTTTCCCTTCAACAACAAATACTTGAGGTCTCATTGTTTACGGTAAAAGAATTTGGGATCAGTTTTAGTTCCGCTTTGCATCAAACTCTCAATAATTTTAGATTGTTCTTTCAATGTGGATATCTTCCCATTTTCTAATAAGATAAATATTTGATCACCATAACGCACATCATCATCTTTATAAGTTGAGTTTTCTACTGTTCTATAGGTTGTAAAATATTTAAGTTCATCAGGTTTATATTCACTTTTGATTTTATCGATTTTTTCTTGATTTTCAGGAACATCATTGAGATATCCCCAAATACGTCTATTCAAAAAATCCAAAGAAAGTTCTCTTAAAATATCATCGCTTGACTTGGTAAAACTAGAAATCAATCCATTGACATAAAAATCATCAATCTCGATATAATTATCTAAATTAGATGGATTTTCTATAATGTTTTTCAATGGTTCAACATTTCCGACAAATTTATACCCTAAAATTAACAAATCTTTAACCCTTTGATAAATTTTTTCTAGGACAACTTCATATGCTCTAGATACAGGGTGGTAGTAAACTTGCCAATACATATGATAGCGACTAATTAAATAATTTTCAATAGCATGAATACCACTGATTTTAAAAACAATTTGACCTTCTTTGATGTACATCACTCGAATTAATCTATCTAAATCAATATGTCCATAAGCAGCGCCTGTAAAATATGCATCTCTTTCCAAGTAATCTAAACGGTCTGCGTCTAGTTGACTTGATATCAGTTGTTCTATTAATGGAAACTTCTTTTCCTTTTTCAAAACAGATGACACATCTGTTGCAAAATTTATATCTATCGTATCTAAAATTGCTCTTAATTCTTTATTTTTGACAACAAGTTCAGAACCTATATGTTCATGATCAACATCAAAAATATCTTCAAAAGCATGAGAATAGGCTCCATGTCCTATATCATGCAATAATGCAGCACTTAAAAAAACAAGCTGTTCTCTCTCGTTTAGTGCCTTTTTAATATCGGGGACAGTCAAAAACCGATTAGCTATTTCATAAACTCCAAGACTGTGAGAAAATCTCGAATGCTCCGCCCCATGGAAAACCATTTGAACGCCACTCAGTTGACGAATTCTTCTAAGTCTTTGAAAAAGTGTTGAATTTATCAATTTTTTAATGAGTTCATAATCAACATGAATATATCCATACAATGGATCTTTATAGACTTGTTGTTTATCCAGTTTCTTCACACCTATTCCTCCTTGGGAAAAAAAGTGCCTTATATGGCACTATCCGTTAATTGTATATGATTTTACTAACTCAACTTGGTCGCCTGTATTTAGCATAAAAGCACTACCATCATCAGTGTCTAAATGACAGTCCAATTTAAAATTAGGGTGTACTCTACATAAAACGTTATCCATGATACCCGCTTTGATTCCATCAACTTTTAAACTTACAATTTGACGATCTGTAACACCAAAATCTTTTCCTTCTTCAGGTGAAAAATGAATGTGACGATCAGCAATAATCACACCTTCACTAATTTCTACTTGCCCTTTTGGCCCAATTAGAATTGCTGGCCCTGAACCTTTAACATCTCCTGAAGATCTAACTGGAGCTACAAATTTAAAACGTAATGCATCACTTCTTGATATTTCAACTTGTGAAGCTGGTCTTACAGGTCCTAGGATTCTTACACCTGCTAATAACTTACCTTCCGGACTCATTACATCAACCTTTTCGACTGCTGCATATTGCCCTGGTTGGCTTAAATCTTTCATAACTGTCAGTTCATAACCTTTTCCGAAAAGAATCTCTAAATGTTCTTTCGTTACGTGAAGATGACGCCCTGAAATGCCTACTGGTATTTTTTTCATGTTAATTCCTCCTACATACGAAACGATTATATCATTTTTTATGTTTGTTTTCAACGTGTTTATGATAGAATAAAGCCAAGAAAGAGGTGTTTTTATGTCGACGATTTTTTCTAAAATAATTGCAAAAGAAATTCCAGCACATTTTGTCTATGAGGATGATTTAGTAGTTGCATTCCTTGATATTTCCCAAGCAACTAAAGGTCATACATTAGTAGTTCCTAAAGCAGAATATCGCGATATCTTTTCAGTACCTGATGATTTAGCAGCACATGTTATGAAAATTGCGGTTAAAATGGCACAAGCACTTAAAACTGCTTTTGATCCTGCAGGAATCAACATTTTAAGTAACAATGGTGAAAAATCTGGACAAACGGTTTTTCATTTTCATCTTCATCTTATTCCACGCTATGAAAAAGATGATGCAAAATTTAGTTTAAAAAACAATATGAGTAATCTCTCTATAGAAGATTATAGAGAAAGAGCTCGCTTGATTAAAGCGGCTCTATTGTAAACATAACACCCTGATTAATATTTTCAACTTTTAAAACCAAGTTAAAGTGTATACACGTTTTTTGGACAATGCTCATACCTAATCCAAATTGTCCTTTTTCCCCTTTTTCATAGGGTTTAAACATTTGATTAATAAAGTTTTGACTAATCGGCTCACCATCATTATAGAAGGTGAGTTTTTTATTTACTAATGTGATTTCTATTTTAGTTTTAGCATATCTTAGGGCATTATCAATGATATTATTAAATGCAATATAGAAATTTTCTGAAATTCCAAAGTATGTTGAATCATCTAAATCAAGAATAAATTCAATATGAGTTCTATATTTGTGGTTATTAACAATATTGCCGATGATGTCCTTTATTTTTACACTTTCAAATTCTTCTTGAGTTTTTAAATATTCAAGCTTATTTAATTCAAGTAATTGTTTTACTTTCTGATTTAAAACATCAGCTTGTTTAATAATAACATTAGCTTCTGATACATCTGAAATGCCATCACTGATTGCTTCAGCATATGATTGAATAACAGCTATAGGTGTCTTAAAATCATGGGATATATTTTGAAGCATTTCTTGCTTAGTCTTTTCGCTTAAATGAATCTCTCGCCGCATCTTTTCAATTGTTTGCGCCAGTTCCGTAATTTCATCGTTCCCATCAATTTCAATTGGAACAGTATAACTGTTTTTAGTCATTAGCTCAACTTCGCCTTTGAGTCGTTTCACTCTTTCAACAGTAATTCTAGACCAAATTAAAATAATGAGGTTTCCTAATAGCACCAATGCAATAAAACTGATTTGAACAAGCATACCAAACGAATTACCAAGTGCATTCAAATAATCTTCTGATGTAAAAACAATAACCGTAATATGACTTGGTATGTTTCGGTAAATCATGAAATAGTAGGTCTCTGAACCAACTTCTTCCTCTTTAGTATTACCAGGCCACACTGATAACTCATTGATTAATTGATTTGCTGTATAATTATCATCTAATAATCCCATGTTATAACTTCTAACGACGATATTATTTTGTGCAATTACATAACCATTATATGAACTAATGTGTGGAGAATTGAGATCCCCTTTAACTTCATCATAATAAACTTCGAGTTGTTCAATGTTTTGTTGAACTCTAAAATCATGAAAAACTCTATTCAAAGCAATAATAAAAACAAGACTTGTTAACAAAGTCACAACAGTGAAAATAACATTTAGTTGTGTTGCTAACTTAACTTGTTTCATAATAACCGATATCCAAATCCGTAGATTGTTTCAATTTTCAATTCTGGCATCTTGTGTCGTAACCGACGCAGTAAATCATCAACAACACGATCACTACCATAATAATTTTCTCCCCAAACATGTTTAAGTATTTCTTCTCTACCAAATGCAGTATTTAGGTTTTTAAGGAAAAAAAGTAGCAACTCAAATTCTTTATTAGTTAAATCAATCATCTGATTTTTAGATCTAATTTCTCTTTTTGTTAAATTAATTTCATAGTCAGCATAAGTAACAATTTCAGATACTCTTCCTTGTAGGTGCCTTTTTAAGACAGATTTAACTCTTAAAATCAATTCACGTGGAGAATAAGGTTTGGCAAGATAGTCATCACTTCCAAGTTCCAATCCCATAATTTTATCAAGATCTTGATCTCTAGCCGAAGTAAAAATAACAGCGGAATTGCTGTGTTTTTCTTTTAATGCTTTAATAAGATCGTATCCGCTTATTTCGCCAGTAAGCATAATATCTAATATCCATAAATCCACTTGATCATCAATGTGTTCCATTGCGGATTCACCATCATAAAAAACTGTTGTTTCATAGCCTTCTCTAGCAAGATATTTACGAATAATTTCAGATAAATCTTTTTCGTCTTCTACATAATATATTCTCATCTATTACACCACCTTTATATAAGTAAAATAAGCGTGCTCAGCACACTTATTATACCATAGAGAAACTGTATTTGGAGAAAAATGAAGTACCTTTATCATATCAAAACACTGTGTGAAGTCTGTGTTTTTTTTATGTGAAATTGTGTTATTTAATCACTTTTTCTCTCATATAGGGTATCAAGACGTCTGGAATGGTAATAGATCCGTCTTTATTTTGATAATTTTCAATAATTGCAATCATAGTTCTACCTACGGCAAGTCCAGATCCATTTAAGGTGTGTACGTATTCTGTTTTACTTTCTTTTGTTCTTTTAAACCTAATATTTGCACGTCTCGCTTGGAAGTCTTCGGCATTTGATATTGACCCTATCTCACGATATGTATTTTGTCCTGGAAGCCATACTTCAATGTCGTATGTTTTAGCCATGCCGAACCCCATATCACCAGTTGATAAGGTTACGACACGATAAGGTAATTTCAGTCTTTTAAGTACTTCCTCAGAGTGTAGAAGCATAGATTCAAGTTCTTGATAAGAATCCTCTGGTCTCGTGAATTTTATTAACTCTACCTTATTAAATTGATGTTGTCTCAATATCCCTTTTGTATCTCTACCTGCGGAACCCGCTTCAGAACGAAAAGCTGTTGTATATGAACAGTATTGATATGGTAATTGATTACCATCTAATATTTCATCACGATAAAGATTTATTGTAGGTACTTCTGCTGTAGGATTTAAGTACCAACTATCATCTCCTGATATAACTCTAAATGAATCATCTCTAAATTTAGGAAATTGTCCAGTAGCAAACATGCTTTTTTCGTTTACAATGTATGGCGGGATAATTTCTGTATATCCATGTTCAAATGCGTGCAAATCCATCATAAAAGAAATAAGAGATCGCTCTAAACGTGCCCCTAATCCTTTATCAACTACAAAACGAGCTCCAATAATCTTTGCAGCTCTTTCAAAATCTAAAATACCGAGGTTTTCACCTAATTCTACGTGATCCTTAACCTCAAAATCAAATTTTTTTGGAGTTCCTACTTTTTTAATTTCGACATTTGCTGATTCATCCTTTCCTACAGGAACACTTTCATGTGGCAAATTCGGTGTCACAGCTAAAATATTGAATATTTTTTCTTCAATTAATTTTAGTTCTTCATCATATACTTTAATATCATTACCTAAGTTTGCAACTTGAGCTAAAATATGAGAAGCATCTTGTTTGTTTCTTTTTAGTTCACCAATCTTTTTTGATTGTTCATTTCTTTCTGCTTTTTTTGATTCTACATGATATAGAATATTTTTTCTTCGTTCATGCAAAGTAACTAATTCACGCAAATAAGAAAAGTCTCCATTTCTGTGAGATAGCTTATTAATAACCTCTTCAATATTTTCAACAACAAATTTTAAATCTAACATTTTTATATCCTCCTTAAAAGAAAAATCCCTAGATTATAAATCTAAGGACGAAAATTCGCGGTACCACCTTAGTTCTAGAAAATTATTCTAGCACTCGAATTATCTTTAACGCAGATATACGGATGGGATTAGCATCACTCAAGAGAAGATTCCTAAATAATTTAGATTCGCTTGCACCAACCGCGAACTCTCTTAACTAAATCACAAATAGTACTATGCTCTTTTTCGTGTTATCTATATTATATGTTTTTTGAATTTAAATGTAAAGATAGAACAACCATAAACTCCTTAGAGTTTGCTCTTTTTATTGATTAGTTTCTGGAGATTTTCTTTCAACTCATCTTTTTGAAGACCAAAATCCAATATCGCTTCAATATAATCGATTTTATTTCCAACATCATATCGCTTGCCTTCGATATCATAAGCATAGACTTTTTCTTCGTCCATTAATCTCAAGATAGCATCAGTTAGTTGAATTTCATTACCTGCACCTTTTTCTTGATTCTTTAAATATGAAAATATTTTTGGTGTTAGTACATATCTTCCGCCTATCGCAGATCTCGATGGAGCATCTTCAATCTTTGGTTTTTCTACAACACCTTTTAGTTCTACTAGTTTGCCGTTTTTTTGAGTTTTAGGAATACAAATCCCATATCTAAAAGTATTTTTATAATCGACTTCAATTGTTCCCAACACACTTGATTCTACTTCATTATATGCATCTATTAATTGTCTGATCGCAGGTTTATCTTTGCCAACATACATGTCATCGCCTAATAAAACAGCAAATGGATCATTCCCAATAAACGCTTCGGCTTGTAGCACTGCATGTCCTAATCCTAACTGTTCTCTTTGTCTAATATAGTGAATATTCGCTCCTTGTGCGATATTTCTAATAATGCCATATTCTTCATATTTGTTTTTACTTAATAAAATAGTTTCAAGTTCGAGATTATAATCAAAATAATCGATAATTGCATTTTTATTGCTACTGACTATCAAAAGAATATCAGTAATACCACTTTCAATGGCCTCATTAACAATATACTCAATTGTAGGATGATCGATGATAGGTAGTAATTCTTTTGGCAATGCTTTAGTTATTGGTAAAAACCTTGTCCCATAACCTGCTGCAGGAATAACTGCTTTTTTAATCATTTTTTTCCTCCTTGAAATCTTTTCTAGAAATAGAGTACGTAATAAACATTCCTAATATAAGTAATATTACTCCAATTAACCAAATAAACCATTTCGCTTGAAATACATTTGCTGACGTATTGGCTTGAAGTGTGAACAATATATTAAATGGTGAAATAAACACAATCCCTAAAACTGCAAAATAGAAATGTGCTTTATAGTGTGTTAAAAATTGATACATAACCTTGCCCATAAACAACAAACCAATAATAACACCTAAAACTAATAGTAAAAGCATAGGTAATTGGCTAGCTACTGAACTAAAATTAAATATCAAAAGATCGTCAATAAAGTCTCCACCCAAATTAATTAATGTTTGAAAATATCCCAAAGCCATCAGCACAGTAGCTCCGCTAAGCCCTGGAATAATAATTGATATAGCAGTAATTACGCCAATAATAAAAACTATAAACAAATACCAACCGCCTGTGGTTGCTGTTTGTTCTTGTATAAATAGAAAACCAAACATAATGAGCATTGCAGTCATCATAACAAATAAATGATGCCACATAATTTTATCAATTTTAATTTCTCTAAATAAACCGGGAATCGCTCCTATAATAAACCCAATAAACAAAAGTGTCAATGGTATAGGTGCGATATCTAAAAATGATCTAATAAAAATAAATCCGATTCCTAAACCGACAAAAACACCAATAATATATTGCCAAACTTTAGCAACAGATTCAATAGGATGTTTTGTAAAGTTATTTAAAGCAGTAATTAAATCTTGATAAATATTTAATACTGCAGCAATCATTGAGCCACTTACACCAGGAAGTATACTCCCCATGCCTACAAGACTTCCTTTAACAATTTTCAATAAATGTTTCATAAATGCTCCTTATATAATTCTCTTATAGTATAACGCATTTGAATGAATAAGAACATAAATTACTCCTTAAATCATGAAAGTGATTGTTTCTATTTTAGCATATTTTATCTTCATTATTGTATGCTATAATAAAGACGGTGATAAAATGATTGAATTTATAGAAATACTGAAATATATCATTCTTGGAATTATCCAAGGCATAACTGAAGTGTTCCCCGTTTCAAGTAGCGGACATTTAACTTTGTTTAGTCGTTTATTTAATATGGATTTATCTAATTTGACCATATTTTTGATGATTACTAATACCGGTTCTTTTTTTGCTCTATTCTATTTTTTTAGAAAAGATGTGACACAACTTATCAAAGGAACTTGGCATTATCTTATTCGACACGAAGAAACAAGTAAGGAAGATTTTCATTATGTTGCAAAATTATTAATTGCAGTTATTCCCATAGGAATTTTTGGCTATTTTTTCAAGGATTCTTTACCCAATGATTTATTATCAGTTGGTTTTGCTTTGATATTAACTGGGTTGTTGCTTTATTTTGTTTATAAAGTAAAAGATATCCAATGGAAAAGACAAATCACCTGGAAAAATGCTTTAATTATTGGTGCATTCCAAATGTTTGCTATATTCCCGGGTATTTCTAGAAGCGGTATAACAATGACCGGTGGGCTAATCCAAAAGATTGAATTAAAAAAAGTTTTGAAATTTTCATTTCTAAGTTATATTGTCGTTTCAATTCCTGTCATGTTCCTTGGCATCTATGATGCTTGGACAACAGCTGAAAGTATCAATTTAATTGGCTATGGACTTGCGTTTGTGATGAGTTTTGCATTTAGTTTGATTTCCATTAGATTCTTGTATAATTATGTCAAAGTCAAAAATCTGATTTATTTCGCTGGATATTGTGTTTTTATTGGAATTACTTCAATTGTTTTATATTTTGTTTTATAAATTATAAGAGGCAAAGGCCTCTTTTTTTGCACAACTTAATGATTAGTGATAAAATACAAGTATATCGAAGAGAAAAGAGGTAAACAAATGAAAGGTTATGTCGTTTTAGGTGTTTTGGTTGATCATAGAACAGAAAATGCTATTGAAGTTCAAGACATATTAACAAAATTTGGTTGCATCATTAAAATGCGTTTAGGACTGCATGAAACAGGCAATGTGTGTGCTGAAGATGCATTTCTTCTCCTTCAATTAGATGGAAAAGAATCAGAAATTAAAGATTTAGAAGATAGTTTGAATGCAATAGATGGCGTTAAAACGAAATTGATTTCGCTTAGTTAAGATTATCTATTTTAGATGACAAAATATTATATGCCCTACAGAACGGATTCTTTGTAAAAAAAGACCCTAATTAAATTAAAATGTACCCTATAAAACGGATTCTTTGAAAAAAGCCCCGAACTATAGGGTTTTTACTTTAATATAAGTCTCGATTAATAAGAGCCTTTAAAAATGGTCTATCATACAAAAATTATTGTTGTTCAATGGTTTTCTTATTAAAAAACATGAATTTATTTATACTCCACAATATATAAAGTAGAAATGTTGCATAAGATATCACACTAATAATAATCATATTAGCAAGTAAATCACATAGCCTAAATCCGAAAATGCTTACAATAGAAATAATAGAAGCATATGTCACTGTAATATTTAACAACAAGTAAAAATCATCTTTGATCGCTTTTTTCTTATATTTAAGAACAATCGTTCTAATAATCAAATATATTTCATGACAAATGCTTAAAAGCATAATTGCTAATACCACATATGTCACGATGATGTGAACATCAATTGGTATAAATAATATATCAATTACTAAAGTGGAAAACAAAATAAGGGGGAGGGTATAATGATATGCTTTTGTATATATTTTTCCTATCATTGCAATCAACATAACTCCAAATACAGGTAATAACCGATCTCTATTTTCTAATAATAATGATAGCCCTGTAACTAAAACAGCAAAAATAACAAAAATAGTAATTGGTCGATTGAAATAATGATATGCCTTTTGAAAATATTTTCTCTTGATATCTTCATATAAAATTATTGCAATTCCACCTAAAATAAAAACCCACACAATATACGGAAGAGCAATATAACGTAAAAAATAATAGATATCTCCTTCTAATAATAACGTAATATTCCCAAATTTTAGGAGAATGCCTATAATAATAAGAAAAAAGCCAAATATATAATTGATATTTTTTTTGCAGAAATCTCTCATGGTTTGCATCCCCCAAAAAATAGTATTATTACCTTGAAATTCTCTTTCTATAATTATAGTCTGATATGACTATTTCTTTTAAAGAGTATTTAGGTACCCAATGTAATATTTTCTTTGCTTTTTCATTAGATGCTATAAGCTCAGCAGGGTCCCCATCTCTTCTTGGACCCATCACTATTTTAAGTGGAGCAATCTCATCTACTGCTTTGGCAACTTCTAAAACTGTAAACCCATTGCTTGATCCTAAATTGATTACTTCAGACTTCCCGCCTTCAAATAAATAATGTGCACCTAAAACATGAGCATAAGC
>JAFGTI010000049.1 GCA_016934175.1 Acholeplasmataceae bacterium
AGTATTTCACTTTTTTATTGGTTTTTAATGCGTGTTCCGCTACATAGCGTTGATATGAAATATCATATACGTAGCGTCCCTCTTTGCTTAATCTATCTCTAAGTTTTGAAATTTTCTTTTGATAATTTTCGTTAATATCACCACCTAAATCTTCTTGTAGCATTAAAATACCATCTTGACTATATTCAAAAATACCAGTTTTCTCATCTTGGTTATTTTTATAGGTGAGTTCTAAAAATTTCTTGCTCGTGGTCGCTTTAACTTCAAAGATACGAATATATTCATCATCTTCTTGATATCCATCTAAGAAGCAATAAAATCTAAATCCGTGATCTTCAAATTCGAATCGTTTTTGGTGATATGTATCTAAGCTATAGATAACTTCTCCGTGAAATTTCTTTTTAATAGTTCGTCCACTTAATACTTCAATTTGATTATAAAAAGGAAGCATTGCTTCCATTTGAGCATCGGGTTTTTCTAATAAATCTTGTTCTTCATCATCATACATTGATTCTAAAAGTGTATTTTTTTTCGCTTGATTTTCTTCACCAATTAAATCTTCTAATTCAGGATCATCAGAAAAAGAGACAATGGCCTTATTTTTTTCTCTATAGATTTCGTCTAAAGCAGGATATCTATCACATCTGATATAATTGATAAATCTTGTTTTTGATATTTTCATTTAATCACCACCACTATTATATCACGCAACTTTAAGAAAAAACGATATCATTTGATATCGTTTTGATACGTTTATCCTGGTATATTTACTAAATCAAATTCATTTTGTATCCAATCCTGAGTGAAGTAATCATCTAAATCTGTATAGAGTGTTGATGAATCACCTGCCACTTCAGAAACTCCATTAATCATCAAATATTGATCTCCGTAGATACCAATCAATTGATCAACTGTTGTATTGGTTCCACCGAGAGTTTGAAATGCTACTAAGTAAACATCATCAGATACATCTATATCGATGGTATTGCCGTTACCTAGACGTACAACTTGTGCGTTAGTTTTATATAATGAACCATAATAGCCAATTAACCCACCAACAAAAAATGATTTATCGACTTCTGTTTCATTATCATTTTTTTCATGTGATACTGAGATTGATCCATTATAAAATGAGTTTGAAATGCTTGTGCTTGAAAATCCAATAATTCCACCAACATATACTGCATAATTACCACTTGTAGTCGATGCTGCAGTTCCAAAATCTAAATTCACATCGATATCACTAGAGCTTGCAATATTTTCAACAGATTTGCTGATACCAATTGCGTGATTATCTCCAACTACTCCACCGATGTTAATTAATATGTCTTTATTTTTGATTGCATTGCCCATCATATAAAATGTTAATTGAGCATCAACATTCACTTCTTTAAGCGTTGCATCATCTGTAAGTAAGCCAACTGCACCGCCTAATTTTATATTTCCATAAGAAACACCTCTAAGTGAAATATTAACATCGCTGATGTTAACCTGGCTGAGGTTACCTCTTAATTCACCAACAACAGCACCAACATAAGTTTGAATTGTACTTGATGTGGAAAAATACATTTCGCTATTCGTAATTGTGATGTTTTTGATGGTTGCAGATGAACTAGAAACATACCCAGCTAAGAATCCAACTCTGGCTGATGTAGTTTTCTCTAAAGGTGCTGATTCAGTTCCAATTTGGATGTTATCCAAAGTAAGATTTTTAATTAACCCTGATGAAACATAACCAAATATTCCAGTATAAGTCACTATACTATCAAATGTTGCATTTGATATCGTATGATTTTGTCCATCAAATGTTCCTGAAAATGAAGATGAAGATGAAAATGGTGGAGTAAACTCTATATTTGAAAAGTCAAGATCATTATCTAATACATAATTACCTAAACGATTTGAATCCATTCCTAAAAACTCTTCAGGTGTTGTAATATGTATCGTCTCAGTTGAAAGCGTCGTATACGTTTCAGATTCAATAATCACTGAATCTCTTCCCATTGTTGCATGAATTTCAATATCATATGTGACTCCATTTTCTAAATATGGAAAATTAAGATTGAAAAATTCTTCTTCTAATACAACATTAATAACATCAATAATTTCGTCTTCTTTGATTATTTTAGCAACAATAGCTCCTGTAATTTCTTGATCAGGATCCTCAACTCGAATCCATAAAGAAATTGAAGTTTGTCCGATTTCAACATCAGAAAAAGTAACAACCACTGCACTTTCGGCTCTACATCCAACCAAGAGCACAAGGAAGAAAATACCAAAGATAAGACCTATAATTTTTTTCATAATTCACCTCTAAGTTTATTTATCGTCTGCTTTAATCTATTTAAAACAATTTCTCTACCTAATAAGGCAAGTGAAACAGGAAGACTTGGACCGTGCATATCACCCGTTGTTGCAATTCTTAATCCCATAAAAAGTGGTTTTCCTTTAGTTTGTGTGTCCAAACCAGTCTTCTTTATTAACTGTTCGATTGTATCAGCTGAAAAATCACTTTTATCTAAATTATCATAAAAAGCTTCTAGCACTACTATGCTTTGATTTTCAACCAAAAACTGATACGCTTCCTCATTTAAATAAAATGCCTGGTGGAAAAATGATAGATACAATTCAACGATTTCTCCAATATGCGTCATGCGATCCTGAAGAATACTTACAAGTAACAATAACCACTCTTCGCTTAAGACTTTGATACTTGCTTTCTCTAAGTAAGGTTTACATCTTGTTGCAAGTTCTTGATGACTTAATTTTTTTATATATTTGCTATTTACATATGCAAGTTTTTCCTTATCAAACATTGCCGGTGCTTTTGAAAGTCGATTTGGATCAAACTGTTTAATGATTTCATCTTTACTTAATATTTCTTGATTTCCTTGTGGAGACCAACCTAATAAAGATATGAAATTAAACATAGCTTCAGGTAAATACCCCATCGATGCATATTCCGATATAAACTGAATGACATTTTGGTCACGTTTTGATAGCTTTTTCTTATGCTCGTTGACAATAATAGTCATATGTCCAAAAATAGGTATTTCCCAACCAAACGCTTGATATACCATCATTTGTTTTGGTGTATTTGTAATATGTTCTTCGCCTCGTAAAACATGACTGATTTCCATTAAATGATCATCAATGACAACTGCAAAGTTATATGTAGGAATTCCATTGTCTTTCATGATAATCCAATCTTCGACATCTTTACTATTGAATTTCAACTCACCACGCACTAAATCATTAAATGTGTATTCGACATCTTCAGGAACTTTAAATCGAATTGCAAACTTATCACTATCTTCTCTAAA
>JAFGTI010000050.1 GCA_016934175.1 Acholeplasmataceae bacterium
AACACAAGTTAGAGATTTAAACTGGATAAAAGACATTTATAAGATTGAAAGTGTACAAGCTGTTGATATGTTCTCACAAACCGTTCATGTTGAAAGTATTGTATTGCTTTCATTGAGAACGGCTTAACAAAGCCATTCATAAAATAGTAGAAGAAGCATCTAACCCCCTGAATAGTGGTTAAATGCTTCTTTTCTTACTTTTTGCCCAATGTGGAAACATCTATTTTGCAAAAAACTAAATCACCACAGCTAGGGTTATCATCTTAGTTAAGCCATCCGCTTTATGATGTGTTCCCACAACGATAGGTTCAGTTTTTATAAACTCAAATCTACGTTCTTTGAACTCATCATCAGAATAATTCTTTATTCCTGCAATGCAATAGACAATCTCATTTGGACTTATTGAAATCATTTTATAGATGAATGAGCGCAATATCTCAGAATCTAATGTATCAATTACAAGATTCTTTTGGCCTATGATTTCGTTAATCTTATCCATGCTGTTTTTAGTATTATAGATTTTGAAATTCGCAATTTCTTTTTAGCTGATTCAGCAACTCTCATATTTATTGGAAAATTAAAGCAATAATAATTGGAATGAAACGTTGATATAAATTGGATTCGTGATATAATGGATTTAGAGGTGATTTGTATATGACTCCCGTAAATTATCGTAAAAGACTTATCGAACATGATATCGAAAATAAAATGAGATATAGTGGTGGTGTTGTTATTGAAGGTCCAAAATGGGCTGGTAAATCTACAACAGCAGAGCTATTTTCAAAAACAATCATTAAGTTGCAAAACCCAATTGTAAAAAAACAGTATCAGACATTAGCAACTATTTCAAAAGATGAGTTGTTGGCAGGTGAAAAGCCAATTCTTTTTGACGAATGGCAAGAAGTTCCAGAACTATGGGATTTTATCAGATTAGACATTGATGAAAATAAGTATAAAGGCGCATATATTTTAACAGGTTCAACCAAAAAACAAAATTTACCTGTTTCACACACTGGAACAGGCAGAATAAATTTGATATATATGAGACCAATGAGTCTTTTTGAAAGTGGAGACTCAACAGGCAGTGTTTCACTAAGTGCTTTATTCAAGGGTGAGAAACTAAAACCAGTAAAATCTAATATATCAATCAATGATATTGCCCAATTTATATGCCGAGGAGGCTGGCCAGAAAGCGTTGATTTGGCGGTTAAAGACCAATTGCTTGTCGCTAGAGATTTACTAGAAAGCATTATAAAAAATGATGTTGATGAAGTTGACGGTGTAAAAAAAGACAAAGAAAAAATGCGAAAATTGATAAGAAGTTATGCTAGAAACATATCGACCTTAGCCACAAGCAAAACAATTTATCAGGATCAAAATAACGATGGGCTGTTGCTAGATTACAAAACATTTGACTCTTATGTTAATGCATTACAAAGATTATTTATTATAGAAAATGTTAAGGCTTGGTCGCCACAAATTAGAAGTTCATCTACGATTAGAACATCTGATAAAAAACAATTTGTTGATCCATCGATTGCTGTTGCAGCATTAGGTTTATCCGTTGAAAAATTAAAGAATGATTTCAATACATTCGGATTTTTCTTTGAATCTATATGCACAAGAGATATAAAAATTTATGCCCAATCACTTAATGGTGAGGTATACCATTATCTTGACTCCTCGGGTTTAGAAATTGATTTGATTATAGAACTAAATGATGGTAAATGGGCTGCAATCGAGGTGAAAATGGGCGAAAATGAGGTTGATAAAGCCGCAGAAAACCTCAAAAAGCTTGCGAATTTACATAAGACTGTTAAACCCTCATTTTTGATGATTCTAACAAATACCAAATTAGGGTATCAAAGACAAGACGGTGTATATGTTATACCAATAGGTTGCCTTAAGCCGTAATCTTCAAAATAACTAGTATCTTTAGCTTTCCATCAATAATTCACGAAAATCAAATCAATTAATAAACAAGATTAATTAGGAGTAATTCAATAATGAAAATAGGTTATGGTGTATTTGGTAAAGCATATGAGTATATGTTTAAAAATGATTTACACGATAAGAATTCAATCGATCACACGTTATTAAAAAATATGATTTTGTTAGATGAAAATTCAAAATCAACTCTTTACAAAAAACCACATTCAATATCTAATGATATACATAAACATGAACTATATGAACTTGCTCAGAAACATAAAGGCAATAGTCTTCTAGAATCCATCAATAACACCTTTGATTTTGTAAATGAAGTCGTTAACAAGTTTGACACGCCATTTGAGAAAATGATTTTTGGTGGCACTGAAATGGAAATCATTAACAGAGGTAGTGATTGGTGTGCCGATATTTCAAGAGTAGGAGCAGCACTTTTACAATGTTTAGGTATACCAAGTAGAATCGTCATTTTAGTTAACACACATAAAGCATACCACGGACATCAGGTAGTAGAAGCTTATGTCGATGGGACATATGTGATGTGCGATTTTTTATATAGTGTCATTGGTAAATTAGACCAATTTTATTCGGTATATGATTTGCTGAATGAGCCTAATTTGGTTCAAAAAATATACCAAACTAAAATAGAAGATTCAAAGCAATTGAATTACATTTTAGGTCTATATAATTTAGCAGCAATTTCTGAGTACGATATTTGCAAAGAATATAACTACTATACTTCTAAGCCAAATGAATATTATCTCAAAATGATGAATCTCAATCAACATGGTACTTGGCAAATGAATGAAAATGAGTAACATGATTGCTCATTTTATAGCTGAAATATGTTACTTTGGTATTCTAGAGCACTATCTAACCATGTAAGGGTAAACATATTTTAGTCGATTTTGATGTTTTTTTAATACACATAAGGTTGATATTGCAAGCAACACGGTCGTATCAACGCACGTTGAAAGTATTGCATTGCTTTCATTAAAGACAACTTAACAAAGTCATTCATACAATGAACTAGAAACATTTAACCTCTAAAATAGTGGTTAAATGTTTTCTTATTACTTCTTGTAGGAATAATTATCTAAAATTATAGAATATACTCTTATATACGGTAAAAAACAACCCATTAATTAATTCTTTTAAACTATTTAATTTGTTGAATTTCTCCTATAAATGTTATATAATACTATTAAATGGAGGAAAT
>JAFGTI010000008.1 GCA_016934175.1 Acholeplasmataceae bacterium
AAGTGATAATAATTCTGCAAAATAATATTCCACACGTGCTAAGTTCATTTCATCTAAGACGATAAAGTTCACATCATCACGATAAGTCGTTTCATAAATCGCTTTTAAGAAGTCAGTTTCATTAAACTTCTTCGTAAATTCGTTCAGGTAACCCACCATTTCAGCACGGTCACGCCAAGATGGCTGAACGGCAATAATTTGAGCATCGTGACCAAAGAATTTACCCATCGCATATGGAAGAGATGTTTTCCCTGTCCCAGATATACCTTCTAAAATCATCGTTTTCGATGCTGCAAGTCCAGCAAAGAATGCAGATATAATTTTTCGATCATAGAATAATCCGAGTCTTGATGCGGAGAAATTAATAAATCTCGTCACCATATCTTTCATGGAAATCATGTCTTCTTCTTTCATTCGAATTTGTGTCACAGTATTCGCATACTCTTCATCAACTTGAATGAGTTTAACAAATCTTGAAGGACCTCTTGGTTTTTCAGGTTCTTCCTCTAAAAGTTCTCTTTCTTTAATGGCTTGTTCTTCAGGACTTAGTCCTAAATTAGACACTTTTAGAGCAAGAATCTTATTCTTTTCTTCAATAAGTTCTACGGTTTTTTGGTTTAAGAATGAGATTTCTTCTAAGAGATCATCTTTCTCAATTTCTTTCTTAGCAAACTTTAAATATCTACTAATCCATTGGTATAATTTAAGACCTAAAAATGCAAAAAAGGTTAGATTGATAATGATAACTAAGAATGATAGCATCCAATCTAAGAGATTAAAGGTAGAGCTTGAAAAGATGAAATTATTGAAGTATGCTATGATGTCATGAAATAACAAATTGGCGAAAGCTTCAAACAAAGTCTTGAAGAATTCACCGATATTTGTAAAGAAGTCACGCATCAAGCTTAAGTAATATCGAGCAAACTCAACCATAATTACTCCTATGTAAAACTATTCCTTTTTGGCGTTTAGTTCTTCTAATATTTGTTTTCTGATCTCTTCTTTTTCAAGTTCAGTTAAACGAGATTGTTCAGAAACTTTTTCTTTTAATTCTTCTTCGTATTTTTCACGATTTAATGCCATGATATTGCGAACAAGTCCAATGCCTTCATAAACAAATATCAATAGTACTGGCAATATAACAAACAAAGCAAAACCAACAGGTGATTGAATATAATCAATCGCATTTCCAACATTTGGAAGTGTACCTACATGGATTGCAAGTGCAAAATCAATTGATCTTGGTAAATCATTTGATGTCGCTTTATCACCTTTAGTGACAATTAAACGTTCTTCAGGGTTAACATCAACAATTCTATGGGTATTAAACTCTTGAATGCTTAAGTCATAGAATGTGATAACATCGCCTTCTTTTAAGTTTTCTTTTTCTTCATCACTAAGTAATTTAACGAATACCAAATCACCTTGATTAAATGAATCTGGATTGGTTCCTTCCATGGAATCTGACTGAACTGCAAGGAAGCCTAAACCAAAAAGATTCGCAATATCATTTTCACGTTTAATTTGGATATTTGCAATTGAAAATGCCACTAATACAATAATCAAAAGATAAAAGAATACATTCATAAAGAGTTTAAAAATATTCTTTTTTGGTGCAACTTTATTTTTTTCCATAGTGACTCCTTATGCTAGATTATCAATTATGTGTATGAGCAAGTGCACCAAAATAGGTGCACCTGCCATATCATCATTATATTGATAGAAAAATGATTAAGCTTCGAATGGGAATCCTTTAAATTCTAGTCCAACAGTAATTTCTCCGCCGAGTAAGCTGTTGAAACCTTCTGCATCATAACCTTCAAACCAAATGTTAATAACAATATATCCGCCAAAAGCTGCATTGTAATTAACGGTCTTACCAAGTGTATCTGTAAAGTAATAGGTATCACTTGGATAAACAACTGGTTCGCTATTAGTTGCAGTTAAGTTCAATACGATGAAAGGATTTAATGGATCTGATGTAATTGCAGTTTCTGTACCTACAACAGTGACACTATCAGTACCAAATGGAAGACTACCAGTCTTAACATAATAATAATTGAGACCACCGTTTGCACCTACACCACCATTGCTTAGATCAACACCTGCTAATCCACCAAGAACTGTATTAGTTCCTGAAATTGGGTTTTCATAAACAACGATAGATGGATCAAATGTTAATGGATCAGCATCTGGACCTGCTGTAACATCAACAGGTGATAATACTGAAATTCTCATAGCATCTGCAGGGCTTAAAGATACATCAGTACCTGCAAGCACTGAAACACCTTTACTATCTGTATAATCTACATCTGAACGCCAAGTTAAACCAGTGCCACCTAGGGTTGCGGCTGTCCAAGCAAGTTGTTCCACATTTTCCGATCTAAAGAATAGAATTAATTCTAAATGTCCAGAACCTGCAGTCACATTTGGTAAACTTGTTGTACCTAATGAACGCATAATTTGACCATCAGCAGATGTAATATGATTAAATGCAAATGTACCATATTTCGCTGTAATGTATTCTTGAATCAAAGTTTCTGTTAAAGAGTTGTACCATGTTTCTCCATCTAGTGAAACTTCAATACCGGTTTCAGATACGATATTCGCACTAAAACTTTCTACTGTTGCCACATTGGTCAATGTAAACCACGCAAATGTTGTCGTTCCAAGTGCTGATATGGATAGGACAACCGTTAAAATTGAAATCATTAATTTTCTTGTAAGTCTTGTCATTTTTCTAATCTCCTTATTTCTAAATAATTTTTTTACTTTTATCTTCAATAACTCTTCGTTATTTGAATTCATTCATAAGCTTTCTTAAGTGCTTTAAATTGAAGTTGAATCTTTATTCGATCATCACCGATGGGATCGAATGTATTTGCATCCCAACCTTCAATCCAAATATTGATTAAAACTTTTCCTTGATAAATTTCTTTTCCGTCTGAAGCATATTTTCCTGTAGGTTGTAGTGATGCAATATGTGATGTACCATCTAAAGCTTCATATGGATTTTGGAGGTTAATGACTGTTAATCTATAGGATGTTTCCGGCAAGTCATCTGGGATGGGGAGTGATGTTCCTGCATTAATTAAGAAATATGCAGTAGCTCCATAATCCTTCCCAATACTCATTGATTCATCTTCAGTTGGATCAAAAACTAATTTTTTTAGTGAACTTTGATCTCGTTCGTCTATAGTATTAAGTTCATTGATAAGTTCTATAAATCCTAATCTTACAGCATCACTTGCATAATAAGTTCTAACCTCATCTTTAAGCACCAAATCATCTTCATTTGGCCCATATTGGAAAGTGTGTTTTGCTCTCCATTGGACTCCTCTTGAAACCACATACGTACCATCAATGTTACTATCATACCGTGCGTTTCTTGTTGTATTATTGACGAGATAGATATCTTTTTCAGGTGAGGTTGTTTGAAAGTAAAGCTCAATTGACAAATAATGTTGATTAGGTATTGCAATATCAACTTCTCTTCTACCACCTGTATAAAATGTTAAGCCATCGTGTGTTGTCACATCATATAGTGTTATGGATTCTGTCCATTTTAATAATTCTTGGGTTGGTATAGTTGAAGCGTAATTGACACCGTCTACTGATATTTGTAATTCTTCACCTGTCGATGCTGATAATGATAAGCCGTCTAGATTGTTAATCGTTGCTAAGCTAATCCACGCATAAGTGACTGTTCCAAACACCATAACAAGTAATAATAATGTTGTGACTGATAAGTAAATCTTCTTTAATGCTGTCATCGTCTATCCCTACTCTACGTTAATTGAGAAGTTCATTTGTAAACGAATCATACCACCTAAGATGTCATCGGTTGTGTCAGGATCTTCTCCTTC
>JAFGTI010000051.1 GCA_016934175.1 Acholeplasmataceae bacterium
CGATATAAATTAATAAAAAAAGGAACTTTCGGTTACACCGCTAGTTCCTTAATGATTAGTATCTCTTTATTTTATACGAGACGATCGCTAATTTGTTGTTTCAAGGCTTGATAATCATCTTCTGAAAAAGTTGTCGTATCAACATAGGTAATAATATTTCTATATTCTTCTGGTTTAATTTTTCTCATTTTAGCTAGATAATCTTCAAAACATAAGATATCACGAATTTTATGAATGCCAGTGAGCTTATTATTGCGTTCAACAAAACGTTGATAAAGAACTTGTTCGTCTCCAGTTAAAAAGATAATCATAGGTTGACAATCAAAACCAAAGCATACACTCAGGATGCGTTCAATCTCAGGATTAACAAAATCAGATTCCAAGATCAATGTATGATTAACTGATAAAATCTTACGCATGAGATCTCTCATGAGTTTAAATGCCGAATAATTTAGATACCCAATATTTTTATCTGTATGTGTAACATATGATTTAGCTAAGTAATCTTTTAATTCATATCTCTGTAATGTGATAATACCTAAATCTTCACCTAATCTTCTTGCAGTTTCTGATTTTAATGCTGCGATGTGACCAGCGATTATAATAACGTATTTCATAATTCCCCTCCAAATTTATTTTGTAATCTGTATCCAGTAACGCTTAATATAACCGTCTGTTTTATAGACTCTGTTTTCTAGTATACCACCTTGTGACTTAATGATACCCTCAGAAGCGAGATTTTCTTCATTACAAGTAATCAGTATCTTGTCCATTCCTCTTTTCTTACATATATTTAATCCAAGTTTTAAGATTTGTTTACCATACCCTTTTTGACGTTTAGATGGCGCGATACCATATCCGATATGACCATCATATTTTAAGAGATGATCATTAAGTCTCAATCTTAAGTTAAGCACACCATAAATCACATGTTGATCATCTACTAAGATATAAGTGATTCCAGGAACACGGTCAAAAGGAAGATTTAATCCTCTTTCTCTTTGTTTAAGTTGAAAAAGATAGTCTTCATAGCTTAATCCTTGCATTTGACTACTATGTGGAATTACTTTTGATAAATCATCCCATTCTGAAAGATAAGCCAAATAAGCTGCTTTATCGCTTAGTCTCAGTCTTCTTAATCTAAGACTCATTTTTTATCCAACTTCCACCACGTATAATTGGCATATGGATAAAATCCTAAACGGTAATAAAAATCTTGACTTGATCCCACAAGTGCGTATTTAGCTCCTGCTCTTTTACATCGGGTTAAAGCTTCTAAGACAGCAGCTCGTCCTAATCCCATCTTTCTATAATGTGGATCGGTTGCTACGGGTTCTACTAAAGCAACCGTACTACCTTCTTGATACCATGTGCCACAATATGAAACATAATCACCATGGGGTTCTACAACAGCAATATTACGGTTCAAATTCACATGAGGACCTGATAAACTAATCTTACGGTTTTTAAGATCTTCTTCAGTCATCGTGGGTTCTCCTGCATGATTGAAGCCTCTCCATAAAACTTGATGATATCTTTTTATATCTAAATGATCTTTCATATTTTCAATATAGTAACCTTGTGGGAGTTTATAATCGAGCATTTGATTTAAATCAATTGCTGCTAATGATTCTTTTTCTGATGTTGCATATAATCCCATTTTATAGACAATTTTTTGCATTTCACGGTCAGTATCTGGAACGAGCATTCTAAAACCATTTTCACTTTGAAGATACTTGAGTGCATATTGAGCAATTTCTTTTCTCAAGTATGGATATAAATGATTGAGGACATAATAAGCTTCTCCGAAGACAGATTCATAAGTCATTAAGGCAACAATCACACCATCATCTTCCCAAACACCGATATTATCGATGTGATCAGCATCTAAAAAAGGTAATGAGAACATCCATTCCCATCTTCCCCAAGGGTAGCTCATCGGCACAAGTTCATCACGGTGAAATTCTGCTAAAAAGGCACTAACTTTCATAAAGTCTTTTGAAAAATGTCCATACCCTTTTAAATCTTCCAAAAACCGAAATTTAATCATAATAATCCTTCTTTCTTATGTCTTTCCTAATTTTTTATTTTTATGAATCAACGATTCAATGGCAGATATACCCAACCATAAAATAACACCTATTATAACTAGTGTAGCAATATATCCAGATAAAATCAAAAAATAAATTAATAAACTAATTAAAGTAAAAATCAATGAGATTAAAACAAGCTGATATTTCTTTCCTAAGAGGAAATAAATAGGCACCATCAATAAACCCGTTCCCATAGCAAAAACCAATGTAAGGAGTATATAACTATACCAGGGTGCATAAAACCCAGGGTGTCTACCTGTTAAAGGAATATAGAATGCAATCCAGATGATGATTGCAGTTGATGCAATGATCAGTGGATATCCACTCTTGAGTTGTTTTAAAAAAGCAATCTCTACATTCACAATAAATAATTTCTCTGTTAACGAAGATAAGAAATAACTAAAACTTACACTGAGCAACCCCATCATTCCAATATAAATAAA